>DASQYF010000019.1:0-3636 GCA_035639375.1 Nitrososphaeraceae archaeon | reverse complement strand
TCTGATGATATTGTTCGTTTGTTAGAGGTGTAACATCCTATTCCTCAACTACATAATTGACATGGTGTAGTAGTCTAGTAACACTGAATGTTATTGTACCAGTAGAGGTACAATCTGGGGCAGCCACAATCACAACAAACGCTTCAGCAACAGCAAAAGATTGGACTGAACCAAGTGATATAATAGATTGCACAACAATCAAATAGCAAATGCTAATCCTAGTGCTACTGAAAATCATTATATCAAATACTTGTACAACTGGCTAAGCAACAGCTGTTTTCAGTCTTTCTTCTTGATTAAAAAGAAAAAAATTTGGCTACTATTGCCTACGACTACTACTACCACTACTACTACCACTACTACTATTAACCTGATTCAGCCTGATTCATTACAGTTGGATTCTGCATGAATAGGTACTCCTCGGCGATTCTGCCATCCTTCCAGTGCGCAACAGTGACCATTGTGATATTTCCTGGTAATATGCCAGTCGCGGCTGTCCAATTGCCTGCCGCGATTTTGATCGGATGGGCTAATATTCGGCTGTCTGGTGCAGCTGATATTGCTGCCATTGCCCATTGGACATGTTGTTCGATACCTCTTGTTGTATTACCATTAAAGTCCACGACCAATACATCAGGGGCATGTATCTCTCTGAAGAGTGTCCAATTTCTATTGTTCCATGCTTCAAAGTCGAGTTTATCAAAGCGTTCTAGGTTAGCTTTTTCTTCTGGGGTTTGTGCTACTATTATTTGAGTTTGGTTGGATGATTGTTCTTGTGCAATCGCATATTGTGTCAAGATACTAACTTCTGTATAGGATAACAATACAATGAAAGCGACTGCAGCATACAAGAAACTATATTTGTACAATATGCCAAATTATTCAATGAATTATTTATCTATTTTCTCAGTAGGTATTTGACATGTATCTTGTAGAGATGTGTTCAAATAGATAATGGCGTGCATAACGCCATATTATACAGCAGTGAATGCCTTTATGGCTACAATAAACGGCTTGGATACAAAAAGTGCAGAATAAAAATTATTATTATCTATCTCTCTTTCAAAGCTGTTGTTGATGTATTGTTTTTTCATTCTTGTTTGACTTCTTCTTTCTAGGTTTAAATTCTAATTCTACTCCACGTTTGTCGTTATAATTAAAGGTAAAAACTTCATCGGGTAAAATAGGAAAGCTGGACATTTGTCTATTCAAGCATATAGGACATTTCTCTATAGGTAATCTATCTTTATCAAAATATGAAGCGCACCAATGACATGTTTCACAAAGAATGAATATAATATCTTCCACAGAACCATACTTCCTTCTTTTTTTCATTGTTAGCAGCCAACTTGAAATATATCTAGTGTTAAGTTAACACAGACAAATAATCTTTGTTTAATTGTATTACTGCTCGGAATGCGATAATTAATCTTAATTAATTTCGCGTGAAAATGTATAAAGTTAACTCATCCGCATAGCTATGTGAGAGTAGTCACGAATTGAACTACATGTTAGCTTGGAGAGGAGAATCTCTCTCATACAATAAACATGAAAAATGCAACTTTTAATGTATATGTAGTTTGTAGATTAATTTTCTATTATGCCTGACAAATATGAAGATAAAAATAATAGAAAAAGGGTTCTTGTAATAACAGGTTCTGGTAAAGGTATTGGCAAAGCAACCGCAACACAATTTGCTAAAGCAGGATATTATGTAATGATAAACGATTTAGAGCAAGAAGAAGAATTAAAACATACTGCAAAAGAAATTTCGAAAATAATTAATGATAACAGTAATAATAATAAAGTTGCATATATTGTTGGAGATGTTTCAGAAGAGCAAACTGCCATAGCGCTAATAGAAGAGACAGTAAGAAGATTTGGCAGAATTGATGTATTGATAAATAATGCAGCAATATCTGATAAAGCGTCTACAAAGAAGACATATGAAACACCTACTACTGCAACTAATTCTTTGAATAAGCAAGCCTCTCCTTATTTTACTTTAGAGGAATATGAGATTGCAGACGCAAATCTGAAGGGAGCATATTTTTGTATTAAAGAAGCAGCCAAGCAAATGGTAATTAGTGCATATGAAGACGAAGAAGAAAAACAGAATATAACGACAAAAATTGGTGCTGGTGGAGCTTATTCAATTATCAATATATCGTCTCCTTATAAGTCAATACCCAAGGTCGAATCAGACACCTATACCTTCTCAATGTCTGGAATAGACCCTTTTATATCATCTAGAGTAGGAATAAAAGCTCTAACTAAAACTGTTGCACTGCAATTAGCAGCTAGTGGAATACGAGTCAATGCGATATCTCCAGGTGTCATTGCCACTGACATAATAAATAAAAAGATCCTTGGAGATGAAGAAAAACGAAAGGAAAAAGAAAAGGATATTCCTTTTCGTAGAATTGGAACGCCTGAAGAAATAGCAAAGATTGCTTTATTTCTAGCATCAGATGATGCAAGCTATATTACAGGAAGTTTGATTTATGCTGACGGTGGTCTTTCCTTACCTCGTTCTAACTACTTTCTTGAAAAAGACATAGAACAAGATTGATTGTTAAGTTATTCTTCACAATATTAAGTTAAACTATGGAATAGGTCTAAAAAATCAACAGAATCAAGTGTCATAGAATAAAAGGAAAAACTAAGGCTAACTCCTTTGCCTGAGATATAATATAATATAATCAGAAACGCGCTTATAAATTGCGATAGGTAAAAGTTGTAAGTAATCACTATAACACCCTATATTATTCTGCTATCATTTGGATTGTTGTTACTATACTCTATAACAGAGAAAAAAGAAAGCCTACCTTACCATATAATAAAAATAAGAAGTCCCGATTCACAGTGAGAAGCAAAACAAAGAATTTGATTACAGGTTTGCTTGCTCTGAGTTTACTACTATTGATAGTTGGTGGATATTACTGGATTGTATATATGGTGATAGAATAATGAATACTATTGATAATTTAAGACAAGGTAAACTTGCAGATAGTTTATCGAATAACACTTTGATTGGAACTAACATCTATGGATCAAATAATAATAGTAAAGATTTGCTATTAATAGTGATGTATTAATTGATAATATCGTGTTCTTTGGAATGTACATATGTACATTAAGTACGGTATTTTCAAGTGTTAAACTTTACAATTGTAAACGTCGGTAGTTATACATATGAATATTATCTATATAATATATGACAAAAAATCTAGTAGCAAAATATTTGTTAAGAAAGAAGATAACTTAATGGCTGTGGGGTATAGCATTGACCATGATACTAATAAAAATAGTAGTCATGACGAACAGCAAAAGCATAAACAGCATAGCCAAGACTACCAACATCAACATCAAGATCATCAACATCAACAACATCATCATCATCAACCACCAGCCTCTAAACAATACAATGTTAATCTACAATACGACCCCATTACACCAGAAGCCCAAAAAGCAACTAAATTGATTATATCTATATCAGATCAGAGAATAGGTGATGCTATTAGAGACTTTGAACTTTTACACGACAAACTTTTGCATCTTATAATTGTAGGTGAAGACCTTTCTTATTTTGCTCATATTCATCCTACACTTGAAGATAATGGCGAAAACTTTACC
>DASQYF010000018.1:0-7110 GCA_035639375.1 Nitrososphaeraceae archaeon | reverse complement strand
ATAATTGTTTATAGGAATACTGAAGACAAAAGTTGCTCCTTTTCCATCAGCATTATTTTCGGCCCATATCTTTCCACCATGTTTTTCAACGATATTTTTAGAGATATACAAACCTAAGCCAGTTCCCTTTTCTGATTTTGTTACAAATTTTGAAAATAGCCTTGGTAGAATTTCCTGGTCAATTCCTACACCTGTATCCTTTACGGTAACTCTTACATCTTTGCCTCTCTTTTCTGCTGAAATTGAAATGTAACCTTCGTCAGTGAATTTTAGAGCATTGTTTAGTAAGTTGGAAATTACTTGGGTTATCCTCTCCTTATCTGCTGATACAATAATATCATTGGTATTACAAATTACCTCCAAAGAAGAATCACTTCCAATATTTTTTGCAATACTATCTCCAAGATCTTGTACAGCGGCCGATAAAACTTCCTTTAGATTAAATGTTTCCCTATTCAACGTAAGTGACTGGCTTTCAATTTTTGCAACGTCAAGAATATCTGACGCGAGTCGATCTAATCTTTTTGCATTTCGGATAATTAATGAAACTTGTTCCTTTTCTATCTCAACAGTCTTCTTCTTATTATTATCGAATTGATGTTTAATAAACTCTGCTTCGCCCAGAATTGGCATGATTGGAGTTCGTAATTCATGAGCTGCTATATTGATAAACTCCCTTTGCATTTTGTCATGAACTTTCAACTGTTCGTTTGCTGCAGCTAGCAGCTTATTCGACTCTACTAACGAGACGTTTACTTTCTTGAGCTCTGCAGTTCTAATATTTACGGCTGTTTCCAATCTCCTATTCCAAGATAAAATTAATAACGCAATGCCAACTGCTATTGCACCAATTATAATAACCATCAGCGTGCTAAAGTTCTTTTGCTGCTCTATCAGATTGCCAACGTTGCTTGCGAGCTTATGCGGAGAGCTAATAAAAAGCGTCCATAGACTCTTTCCTTCGATTAATACTGGCTGGTATGATATTGTAGTTATCTCATCATCAATTGTAACATCTTCGGCATTGGCCTCATCTTGCAACGACCGTTTCAAGATTGCATTATATTGTTTCTTTATCTCAGATGGAATCAGAGATTGAAATTCTTTTCCTAAATAATCTTTACCTATAAGAGATTGATTTCGAGCGTATAATATTATCCCATTCTTGTCCATCAGTCCCAAATTGCTTACAAATTCCGGCGAGAGTTCATTTTGCAAAAACTTTCCCAGAGTGCGTATATTAATTACCGCAACGATAACTCCTTTGAACGTTGTCGATGTACCATTGTCTGTTCCAACGCTACCATCTTTTTTTTGATTATCCAGTATTGGAAAGGAAATATATAGTCTAGGCACTTTGTCAAATGATTCTACCATGCTACTGTAATACGCGGAATGCTTGTCTTTTGGCATGGCAAAGTATTCCCTATAGCTCAAGTCCATTTTAGTGCCTTTTGGATATATCGTATCATTTCTATTACTCCATGTAATTAGCCGACCATCTTTATCAACCATATAATATGCATTTGTTAATTCCCTCGTAGAATTTTGAGCAGTATTTATAAGAATTTGTGCCATCTCTGTCTCATTATTTTGGATAGTTGGAGATTTAGTAAGAATTCTTAAATTAGCTGTAATAGAGTCAATACCACGAACTAGGATACGCGATAAATCGTATGCCTGTATCCTTGCGTTTGATGTTACATCTTGTGAAGCAATTTTGGCTATTTCATCTGCCGTAAAAGATGAGTACTGATAGGAAACCATGGATAAAGCCAGCCCAACTGCTGCTATGATAAAAAGTAACGCTATATTATGCTTCGAGAATGTTATTTGTATCAATAATTTATATTAATTAGATCGTTGTCCTTATAAATAAATCACCTCAACACTATATTTATGTAAATTTGCTTTGACAGGTGAATGTATCTATAAGCATATCAATCATTAAAGCAATTATTATTCAGATTATATTACGCAATAATGTTTTTCTTCATACTCATTATGAAAAGCATATATATTGTTAATAGACACAGTATCAGGGCTGTTTATTGTTGCTGATAATATGGCTACATACAAGACTCAAACAAAACTGTTCTTAAAACGACTTCTTAGGTTATTTCCACAAATCCCACATTGTTTAATATTTGGACCATAAGCTTTATTGCATGCACTACAAAAGTTTATCCATCTTCTAACTTTCGTTATGCCTTTAGTTGCAATAGTCCCAACTGGAATTTTTAAAACTGTAGCGGTATTCTGCACAGCATAATCGTCTGAAATTAACATTGAATTTAACTGAAGAGCAAGAGCAAGAATTGATAAATCGGCATTCGAAAGCCTTTGATAATCACCAGTTTTTTTTGCTATTGTAATAACATGGTCCAGAAATTCTTTGGTAGGTTCTAATATTTTTAATTTACCTGAATCTATCAAAAATTCAATTGCACCATATCTTCGATTTATATGTTTTACTTCACTTAAAATTGAATTCGTGGTATAGTATACTGAGAGAGTTAAAAAAGGAATACCCGAATAAAACGCACTTGCATCTATGACCAATTTCTTAGAAGCCGAGCTTTGCAAGCTGCCTCATCCCCTTTTTATGTAGTCGAATAAATCTTGCATCAGGATAAAAACGAGAAATCTTTACGCTTTGACCTGCAATCACCCTGAACATTTCCTGTCCATCTATTATTAGATTTGCATCATGAGTACTCTTAACTTCTACTTCCTCGGTTGGAATTATTAGCTGTGGCATTCTGTTAACTGATGCAATTGGACTGAGCATCAAACAGTTCATCCTTTCATGCAGAACTGGACTACCAATAGAAAATGAATGACCTGTTGACCCAGTTGGAGTTGAAATAAGGATACCATCCATTCTCTGTTTAATTTCATCATTCATAAATCTTAGTGATATAGTGGGTGTTCGTGTCAAATTTATTCTTGTTAATAAAAAGTCATTCAATGCTGCTGGAGTTGCCCTACCCTCTATTGAAGCCTGTATTCTGAGTCGACAATCATAAAAATAACGGCCTTCTAGTATTGAATTAATAGCGTCGTCTATAGAATCTACTCCTGCCTCTGACAATATACCCCTATTGCCACCGATGTTCATACTGAATACTGGTGTTTCGCAGGGAATAATTCTGAATGCTCTTAAAGTAGTGCCGTCTCCTCCTATTGCAAAAATGAGATCAATATTAATTCTTTTTAATTCTTCGAGTGTCTTTGGTGCACTGTATTCTACAATCAGTGGATAAACACAATAAACCTTCACCTCTCTAGCAGATAGTAACTTTGTAATCCTTGTTGCAGCCTCTTCAGCCTGAATACTGTTAATTTTTGTTATTACGGCTACATTGCGGATTACGTCAGTCATATAATTGAGATACTTATCAGGTATGTTAGCCTTAAATGCATTTACATTTGTTATGTGTTTACATTTCAGCAAATCTTTAAGTTGAGCTTATCATGACAGTATAATCTCTCAAGAAGAAATTTATATAATAAAGTAGAGTATATCGAGAAATAATTTATTTTATTACTTTAGGTTATTTCGAAAGTGAAAGCAGACGATTCTTTTGGATCAGATAAACTATTTATAGGTTCTAAAGTAATATGAAAAATCTGTTTGTTAAAGGATTTATGACGAAATTCTGATGAAATTATGGTCATTAAATATTCAGCCACATTAGAAAGATCTCTAGTAACCAGACTGCTTATTCTAATTTTTGCCATATAATGGTTAGAGATTATTCTGATCTAATTTTTATATTAAGAATATCCGATCATAACCGTACTACTATGACTCAATCTAATTTGCAAAATGATGATTCAAGAACAAGAATTTTTTTTCTTATTGTGTTTTATGCATCTGCTGTGGGAATGATTATGATTACTTCTTATGGACTTTACATCAGTGCTGGAGAATATTTCAAGACAGGTAGAATCGTTATAGGTGAGGTTCTTGTCAATACTGAATTTCCATTTTCTGGATTTGCAAAACTCGTTACATATCTGATGATTCTATCGGTTCTCACTTGGTATTGCGTAACTAAAATTGGCGGCGAAAAGGTCATGAATATACCAAACTCAACCAAATCAATCTTACAACTAGTTGCGATAGCAATAGCGGTGATAGCATTGTATGAATTCTTATACAATTTTATTATTTGGAGTTCTCTTATTACAGATAATGCACTAAAGGGCATAATAAATACTGATCAGATAAATATACCTTACCCAAATCCAGAGACTCCTTGGAATCTCGTATTTGCAACAAAAATGAACCTGGCGGCATTTCTTATTTCTGCACATGCATTTTACAAGATTTCGAAATTAGGGGAAAAGCATATAAATCTGATATAATTGAATTACTCGAACAAATTCTCCTTGTTTGACTAATCTCTGTATGATGAATTATTCTACTAAAAACTCTAAAGATGAGAACCAGCCATTAAGTCAGAGGTTTAATGTTAAATCTTTGTGACAGTATAATTTATCAGTCAATTCAGCACTTGCACATGTTCGCCCTGAAAAACCGTATTTGTAGCTCTAACGTACACCTAGGCAATTGTTGGCGCTAGATTTCCTTATTTCGATGAGGAAAGAATAGTAACAACTTGGAAGATATAACTAAATAAAATAAATAGAGGAGACATATCTCCTGTGTGACTACTAGCAAGGCTTCTAACTATCCTATCCCTGACCAAGTAGAATATATGGTGCTTATTAGGTTATCAAATTTTTTTATTAGACTTATGTTCCAATTCTATTTGATTTGTTCAGATCCTTATCTCATTTCAATTCCGTACTGATTCTTAGTCCATTCAATTAATGATTGTATATCGTTAGCAACATAAGAACGTCCAATAGCTTCTGATATTGGGAGAAGCTCAGCTGTAGTCATTAATACCGTTTTAATTTCGGCTTTCAATTTTCCTTGAATTGATTTTGTAGTAGCAGAGAGAAAGCGCAAGGAGCTTTCTTCAGATGAATAAATAAAGATGACCATCAAACCCTTCTTGTTATTCCATGTTTTCGTAACATAGCGTTGAAAATCTATATCAAAGAAAGGATCTATGAAATTTTCAACATTGCCAATATACGATGAATCCCAGCCCAATATATGTAGAGACACAGCTCCGATCTTGGTATAACAAATTAGGTCCTCTGAACCGACAACACTTATTGCATGTGCATTTGGCTTCATTTTATCTGGCCGTATGCTAAGTTTCAGTAAATCAACTATCTCGGATATGATGTTCAAAAGGAAAATTCGTTCTGTTACTCCCATTCTTCCCCTATTGTAAACTTCGTTAAGAGTATTAACGCTAGGCAAAATAACATCAGTCAATATTCTAATCTTTTCAATATTTGAATTTATTATATTCATTATAATTCTATATGCTTGATTTTGATCGCCAATCATTATTGCATTCATAAATTTTTGCTGCACTTCAAGATAGTTAATAGGAAATTCAAATTCTGTTACGCCTGTCTCTAGAAACCATACATTTACAGAGCCTACCTTTTTTTTCTTGATCAAGCCAATTGTATACAATACATCAAGATATTTTGTTATTGTCATTCTATTAATCCCAGTTTCATTAGAAATTTCAACTCCTGACAGACCAGTAACATTATTTTGCAAAACATCGATAATCTTACGTTTTACTTCCTCCAGCGTGTACCGTCTGTACATGGTCTCGTTAAGAGTTTAGTATAATAAAATCCTTATCAACATTTTTTTGAAAAAGTATAAAATGGATATTAAATCCATGCTTGGATGTAATACTTTATATGATGTCAGCTATTTTTACAAGTATGATATATCCGTAAGATGACGACATCGCTTTCTTCTATTTTTATTGTTCAACGGCCAATCTGATCATAAAAGACTGGGAAATTTCGGTTTTAATATATCTGTAGGTAAGTAATATAATTTATTAGCGTAGTGAAATTTCTATTCATTTGCAATTCTCATAAATGGCAAACTCGTTATTTAAGCACATTGGGCCCTTGGTCAAACATTAATCTAATTGAGAAATACCTTCAATACATTTTATCTATGTTCTGTGTCATGGTTCACTACCTTCTTCTATATATTTTCCTACCGATATTGGGCCACCTCGTACTTTTTCGGCTATTCGAGAGAAGTGAGCGCTCATTCTCAACCAGATTAGGTAATACATTTGGGGGATGTGCTCGATTTATTTCAATGAATGTTTGCACACAAGCAGAGCGAAAATATAGAATTCGTGGAAAAGAGTCGGTTGATCCAATACGTGTAATTGATAATATTTTTAACCATTTTAAAAATAGCGGTATGACTATGTCATACCTAGAATTGCTAAAGCAAACTCCAGAAGTATCTCATAGTCCTAAATTGAACAGGAAACAATTATCTGATCTATGTGTAAAGGTAAAGATGGAAACGAATTGTTCATCGACACCAAAAGTCCCAAGCCACGTAAAGGCCAATGTCTAGAAGTTTGTGATAGACTTTTTCATATTAATTCATTAAAAATGCTGATCCACCAAAAATACAAACTTATTGTACAATGGCCTACAACCCTTATGGAAATGATAAAGCGAGTTACAGACAAAGATAATTTAGCAATGAGATATATGGATCTTAATAATGAGGTTGTGGTCGGTAACGAATTCTGGAAAATAATTGATCGTCGGGTACATATGAGGAAGTCCTAGAGGTCTATAGAGAGGCAGGTAAGAAAAAGGCCATAGATCGAGTTCACAACTACTTTAAGCTATAACAGATCTGTGAAGAGTGCGATAGAGATATGGTATATCTGTGCTAACTCATGTCACGATACTTTACTACATAATATAAGTCTCAGCAACTTACAGAATCGACCAAAAAATTATAAATGTAGTGTTATGAATGACAGCCCGTACTATT
Organism: Nitrososphaeraceae archaeon; assembly: GCA_035639375.1. Lineage (GTDB taxonomy): Archaea > Thermoproteota > Nitrososphaeria > Nitrososphaerales > Nitrososphaeraceae > JAJNBK01. The sequence continues at coordinate 182 of DASQYF010000018.1, read as the reverse complement.
GGTAAAAGAAAAAGTCGTTCTGGCGTTTTCGGGTGGACTTGACACCTCGGTATGCATCAGATATTTACAGATGATGCACAAAGTGGATGTCATAACATTGACGGTAGATTGTGGACAAAACGAAGATTTTGAAGAAGTTGAAATAAAAGCTAAGACAATTGGTGCTGTAAAGCATATTTACA
>DASQYF010000017.1:0-10570 GCA_035639375.1 Nitrososphaeraceae archaeon | reverse complement strand
GACCTTCATAAGGGGGATAATATAAAAAATTCTTATACTATTTTTATACTATAATTAAATATATAGAACTTATAAACTCTTAGGAGTATATTAGTTAAAGTAATAATGTTACTAACAGTCTGTAATCTTATGGGTTATAACATTTTTAAATAATTAATAAAATTAATTTAATTCAACCTTTTTATTCAAGAGTGTTGGAGCACACTGAAAAACAATTATTTGTCTCTGTTATCGGTAACGTTTTCGTTAGCGACAACGATTGATATAATTCTATAGCCTATTAGATATTATAATGTAATATTGCAAGGGTCGCAAAAAAATGGTAGTCCGTGGACATCCACCCTTGTCCATGGACATATGTCCATGGACACGCTTTTATGTGGACTCACTAAATATTGGTACGATTTATAATTTCACATTTCGATGTCGAATTTCATCATATTTGCATGCATGCCATTCAGCTATAAGCCACTTTAGTACGTAAAGCCATAGTGTCCTAGTATGTACGGCTGTTCAAGTCATTCTGAATGTATGTGTGCTTAATATTTAATCACGTATAGTTTGTGTTCATATGATAGCTTGTATGTACTGTTTATTACAGCTAAAGAGAATATAGGCTCTTAAGAGAGCTATTATAACTTAAATTACTATAGTAACATCTATCACTAAAGTCTATAGTGATCACTATAAAGACCATATGTGCTATTCCGATGGATATACTTATAAATACAGATTAGAGCTAGACAGAGCCATATATTTTTTCTATTTATGTTCTATAGTATTAGAATCGCCAAAATTGTGCTTTTCTTTTTTTATAAGAGGAATTATTTTTTCCATTATTGTGCTATCAAAATCTTTTACTTCTGCATCCAGCGCTATAAGCAGATAATAATTTTCATTTATTGGGATTGTAACTCTGTTAAGTTTTTGATATCTACCTAATGCATAAATCAGCTTGCCTATTTTTGATTCAAACTTTATCCTGGTTTTATGTCTCGTTATGGTACTTGAGGCATATTCTTCATTTTCTTCTTCAGTCAAAAGTGGTATTAATCCTCTCCTATATTCTACATTAAGAAGGACACCAAAATTGTTTGCTATGCCAATCCATGTGATAGTTTTGTCCACCTTCAAAAGATCTTTAGTGAATGCATACAGAAACTCGTAATCTATACTCATATTCTGCTAATCTAGCTATATATATCTGTGTATTTAATAAGTTATTTTAATACTAATCTCTGCACATGTAAGTTTACTTTTAATTAAAACAAGTTTGTTGCTACAATTATAGAGTCTGTGGGGCAAATCTTCAGAGGATGATCCTCTCTGTAGGGGCTATTAGAAAGTAATTATGTTTTAGATCCTAGTAAGATAAGAATCCGAGAACAGCAGATAATGAAATTGAAAGCCTATGGCACCTAATAAGTTAGAATATTATCATATGTTAATATTCAAAGTTAATTTGGAGTATATAACCAGCTTTTTTGACGGGGCCAGCATCATATACTTTAAATCATATATTCTAATCATAAACTATAATGACTAAACGAGATCGTGATAATATCAATATTAAGGATAGCAACAATTATACCTTAGAAAAAAAAGCAGGAAGATATCTGTTTGGTGATTATACTGTATTTGATGAGAATAAGAATTTTATCAATATGCTAAAGGATTTTATTTCTATTTCAAGTAACATTATTCAGATACACAAGAATGTTGAAAAATTACGCTTTGTATTGAATAATGCTGAAATATTAGAAAACGAAATGATTGCAAAAATTAAGCAATTTAATGATTATGCCGATACATCAATGGATACCTTTTACAAGAATTATCATGAGGATATAATAAACACATTGTTTCCTACGCCAACGGGTACCGACTTATTTTTTCAAATAAAAAACGCATTGATCCATCAATTGACTGATAACGCGAAAGAATATTCCACGCATTCAGAAGAATACAAGAAGTATATACAGTCCAAAATAACAGATTCTTATAGGAATGCAGCTATACTTTTACAAGCCTGGCTATCGAAAGATTACGTTAACCTACCATTCATATTAACATCAAATATATTGAATATTGTAGAAGTCTCTCTTGATCAAACTGAAGATAACTCTTATAGAATTTCCCGAACGAGTAATATACCACTGCAGATGGAAAAAGCAGTAAAGTCTTCTGATACTACTACTATTGAAGATCGTGCCTCTTATCTTTCCTATTCATTTATGATTGAGGATTCTTCTGTAGATTTCTGGAGTCATAAAAGAAAAGTTTCTGATCTTGGCATAGAAGATACACTAATACCTGTTGGCTTTAAAACTCCAATATCTGAAAAATTGAAGAGGTCATTTCGATTTGTGTCTGGTGGTGATGACACCCAATCCCATATGGAAAAAGAGCCAGAATTCGTTTCCGCTGATGATTATTATATATCTTACTCAAAATTAGTAAGTGACAAGACACTTTCTTTGATACTTGCTGATGATGCTTCAAAACTAGATGACAAAGTCTTGAAGGTCGAATATGATTTAACTTATTTGTATCAGAATAACTATGATGTTAAAGTTGATGTTGCGGTAAATGCTGATTTTTGTAAGAGATTAATATCTGAAGGAAAAGTGCCTAGAATTGATTATATTCAGGATAAGGAAATCCGAAAGCTAAATTTATTCCAAAAAGAATTTTTACAATTTACCGATATGCCTAAAATTCTGCTCCTTGGTAAATTATTAACAGATAAAATGAATAGCCTTTTAAATCCACAAGCGATCACTTTCCATATAAAACTTGAATCTATCAAGATAGATGATAAAGATGCAATAAAGGTTAATCGGGATTCTCCACAATCGCGATCATTATCTTATAGTGAAGAATTGGTAATATCATTTTTAGAATTAGTAGCCACAGGATTTGCTCCTTTAATACTGAAATTGAAAGATAGGAGTCCAGTTGAAGGAGAATTAATTCTTCGATATGAAACCGATGATAGACAGAGGGAAGAATATGTAGTAAGAACTGAGGAATTAAATTTGCAGCTATCTTCTACAGATGAGGGTAAAAGGATATCGAGTATACTTGGACTTTCTGGTAACGTTTCGTCAGATACGTCAAGATCATCATCAAACTCCACTACCCCATCAACTACCTCTCCAAAGAGCTGATAGTAAGACAAATACTGAATAAAACTAACTCGATCAATATCTTTATGTGAAAAAATCAAATCTTAAACAATAGTAAGGACAATAAAATATAGTTCTAAATGTGTAATATAATATTACTAGCTTGTAAATGTAATTGATCGCATTGTCGGTTCGAGCAATTATTATTATTCAAGACAATATAATGGATAATACAATGTCAACAGAAAACCAGAACAGCAATCGAAACCAAATTAAAAAAGACTTGAAGCAAAAGAAAGAAGAAGAAAAAGAGGAATTGGAAGCTCTTGACTTAGAATCAACAGGCGGTGGAAAAGGAGGAGGTGGTGGTTAAAGATGCTATTTCATTCACGCAACCTAATGTGGATCTACACGAGAATAAACGTAAATGATGTCTAAGGATATCTGATCTTCGAAACTTTTTTAAAATATTACCTTTATCTGGTTTAACTTATGGTATTAATTGCTTTAGTTCTCATCTGTGTTTATATTTGCCATCTGCACTACTTATGTTCTTGAGTTAAAATATTATCTCATATCATTTCGGATATCATTTCAGCTACAGTATTAATACTCATGATATATCGTGGTTGGAATGTTTTACTATGTGATTTGTTTTTAATAATATCTCTAAGCTGTTCTTTTTTGTACTCTTGTGAGGATAAACAAACTTGTGAGATCGATTATACACATGAGTGTCAATTTTATTGTTGATGAACGGTTAAGTGAGAGAATCTCTCGTATGAAATCTCACAGCATGAAACTATTCAATAATTAAGTAACGAAATAAGGGTGAGAGATTTTTAAATAATATAAATATTCTAACTATTAAATAAAGTTCTAAGAATATATCATCATATTACTAAATTACAGTAATGAAATACATACTATTTTACATAACTTCTAAAAAGAGACTTGAATATTTATCTGACGGCCGTAAAGTGGTTGAAATTTCAAGTCATCGATAAGATACCTAGATTTCCGCTTCATGATTGATAAAAGAGGTACTTCATTATAAGAAAAATTAAAGCTTTATACTTTCTTGTTGAAAATATCGATGCATTGATATTAATGCTTATCTTCCCAAAGATATCAATTACAGTAACCCAAAAATAGAATGATTAGTAGAATGTTCAATAAAGAATCTTGTAGAGCATGTGGAACGTTTCTAACACCTATTTCTGTATGTAATTTTTGCAAGGAGTATATTTCGTGGTTATGTGGCAAATGTGAAAAAATGGAAGATGTTACTCATTTGCATGATTATTGCAGAGTTGTTTACAAAAAGGCGAGTCAAGAAATTAGACATAAGCAAAAATAAATAGCTAATAATTACATGCTTATTTATAATACCTCAAGATTAAAACAAAGGAAATTCAAAGTAGGATACATCGATAATACACATATGGATGATTAATTATGCTGTGTATTACAAGAGGAGAAATCTTATTACTTCTGATCCTTTTCTTATAATGCATTATCCTATTGCAGTACTTCTCAAATCTGATCAGGTGGCAAACTGTTACTTAATTCACGATTTTGTATTTCTTCAATCAGTAGATTCTAACTAATGTTTGTCGAATGCATAATCATATACGTAAGCTTTTAATAAAGAAGTAAATCAATCAGATCAGCCAGACCTTGTAACTTTACAATTATAGATTGGCTTCATATATCTGAGATTTTCTAAACTTGTAGTCCCAAAAATTATGGGACTGTTCTTGACGTACATATTTATTTCGCTCAAAAATGAATGGCTTTAACTCCTCTTAGCAAATTACATATACGTAAATGACTATAATCTGTTGGATTCAGTAATTTGCTTGATCGCTTTTAGGTCCATCACGTAAAGATGAAGTCACCTTACAAGAATAAAGAAGTGGTCTAAGAACATTAAGTCAGTATATTTGTGGCATAGAAAATTCTTAATTGTTCTTTTGCATTTTATAAATTACCATATCTTGTAATCTATCATATTGTAGCTTATATAGCTGAATATTTTGAATCAAAACTTATGAAGCGTCATAATCCAACTATTCTATAATTGGTATCATAAGTTGTATAACTCTGAGAATAAAACTAATAATGCTATAGTTAGACCTCGCATTCTGTGCAATATTCAGATTAATAATATAATTTCATTACTTATCTCCATTTGTATATGTCTATATTAATCGCGAAATCAATGATGGATAGAAAGGATCGTCAAGACGCCTTGCGATAGTAGAACACGCATTGAAAGTGGACTTGAAAAAGTTATTACAGAGCTAATACATGCGGATAATACTTACGGACTATTTTTCCAAATTTAGTAATCATTATAAAAATTTAATTTTATTGTTCGATAAAATATTAATCTTTGAATTGTTTTACACAATACAAAAATTTCTCTCAGCATCTTTTTATTATTGTTGATTTGCATTTCATTGCATTGGAAAAAGGCAAGATTATAGTAATAGAAGGAACAGACAAAGCTGGCAAAGGAACACAGTCTAGGCTACTTATAGATACTCTCAAACTTTCTGGAAGAATTTGTGTAATGTTAGATTTTCCTGATTATACTACACCTATCGGAGCAGAGATTCGCGCTTTTTTAGATGGTAAACGTGATTATCCTAATGAACTGAAACATATTCTTCTTTCTGCTAATAGGTGGGAGAAGAAGAAGGAAATAGAAAGCATGATAGACAATGGCACTATATTGATTATGAATCGATATTATCCATCAAATCTTGTTTATGGTATTGCAAATGGTCTTAATATCAACTGGCTCATAAACTTAGACAAGGGTCTACCAAAAGGAGATATAGTCATAGTCATTGAAGTTAGTCCCAAGACTTCTTACCAGCGAGCAGTAGAGAACCGTGATCTATTCGAAAAGGACCAGAAATTGCTGACAGAGGTTCATAAAAACTATCGCAAACTTGCAAGACAATATAAATGGAAGATGATAAATGGTGAAAAAAGTAAAGATCAAGTTCATGAAGAAATAATGAAAATTGTTAGAAAAAATCTTAAAGTTTAATTTCTGCTATCACATACATTGACCATCCATAATTATGAAGTTTACAGGTGAAATTACTGATCCAGTACATCGATATATACGATTTTCTGATGTGGAGAGAGAACTTGTAGATACGCCAGTTTTTCAGCGTTTAAGAAGAATCAGGCAACTTGCTGGAGCGCATCTAGTTTATCCTAGTGCACAACATTCTAGATTCGAGCATTCGCTTGGTACTATGCATGTTGCGGGCTATGCAGGAGAGACTCTTCTTACTAAAGGATATCTTGATGATGAAGACTTAGTTCAGGAGTTACGATTGGCAGCATTGCTTCATGACATAGGTCATGGACCGTTTTCCCATCTATTTGAGGAGGTATTGGAGGCAAGATGCAAGAGAAGCCATGAAGATATGGGAAGGAAGATAATATCCCATAGTGAGGTTAGCGACATTGTAAGAAAATACGGTTACAATTCGTCAGATATATGTAAGTTATCATTTGGCGAATCTAATGTAAAGTTTTTCAATGAGATAATTGCTGGCGGACTATCTGCGGATAGTATGGATTATTTGTCTAGAGATGGATTCTTTACAGGTGTAGAGTATGGTAAGATCGATTATCACCGGCTGATAAGTTCCTTTGAGATAGTATCTAATGGACATTTAGCTATTAACAGATCCGCACTATATTCATTCGAATCTATGTTGATTTCTAGATATGAAATGTTCAAGGCTGTTTATTTCCATAAAACAGTAAGGTCTGCAGAAGTTATGTTATTACATTCTATGACACTAGCTGACAAAGAGATGGGTTTGACGGATACCTCTTTGAAAAATTACCTTGATCTAACAGATGAAGCAACTCTTGAACGCATTTGCTCACTTCAGAATGGAAATAAAATAGCAGTCAAATTGGCAATAGATTACAAATCTAGGAAACTATTAAAATGTGTTTATGAAAAATTTCTACATAAACGCGACAAGTTATATAGAAAAATGAATAGACAAGCACTTCACGATCTTGGCACACAGATAGCAGATGCTGCAGAAGTAAATGAAAGTTCTGTTTTTGTTGATGCTTCAAGAGCGCCATCAATGCCGCTAACTCCTACAAAGAAAGAGATAAGATCAGTATTTCTTGTCGACAAAGAACGGGCTTATGAAACTCCTATCTCTGAAATTCCACTTATTGATTCTATAACTGGTTTTCTTGATATGTTAAGAGTATATACAACTGCTGAAAATAGAAATGTAGTAGAACGCTCTACTAGAAAGGTGCTTGGTGAAGAATTTTTATCGGAGAGAAGCATATATGAACAACGGTAATAGAATAATCAGAAAAAGGGTAGCTATCAAATTAAGCGGTAGCATTTTTAGTGAAGAAAGAAACCAAGATACTATTAAAAAATATGCTGAAATGCTCACTGATATTAGTATTGATGTACAACCAATAGTTATTGCTGGCGGAGGAAAGATCGCACGTCACTATATAAATCTTGCACGCTGTCTTGGCTCCGATGAAGCGAGTTTAGATATCATGGGAATCGAAGTGTCAAGGTTGAATGCAAAATTGTTGATAGTAGCTCTTGGAGAACAGGCGTATTCCCAAGTTCCAAAAAATCTCGAAGAAGTGACAATAGCAGCAGAAAGTGGTAAAATAGTGATTGTGGGTGGTTTACATCCAGGTCAAAGTACCAATGCTACTTCAGCATTAATAGCAGAAAAGGTAAGAGCCACAAGATTCTTAAATGCTACTGATGTGGATGGTATTTATGACTTAGATCCGAATACCAGCAGGAATGCAAAATTATTAAATGAAATTACAGTAAGTGAGTGTATGGAAATTCTTAAGGACGGAAGCTCAATGGCAGGCACATATGACCTTATGGATATTGTGGCATTGAAAGTTATAGAACGTTCAAAAATACCTACTAGAGTCTTACGGTCAGATATAACTAATATTAGGGACGCGGTTATTGGCATACATCATATGGGTACCGAGATCGTGATAGTCAAGAAACAGTCTTGATAGAGCCTATAAATTCTGAAATTCCATCTTTTATCATTTTTTGGTAAATTTCTTCACCTTGTTGTATAGTTATAGGTTTTGATTGCGCCTTTGCATATCCATCTTTATCACAGATAAATAGCATTGCTTCGTTATCCCTAGTGATTTTACCAACAAGCATTTCTTCACCAACAGGCTCAAATCCCTTTTTATCCTGTTTTATAGTATAAGTTAGCATTGCAAATCCAGTATAATCAAATAGCTTCATCTGAGCTTTTCTTGATCTCTCCTGTCCAAGAAAAGCTGCTTTATGATATTGCATTTATGATAATTTTTGGTTTATAATTATGTATAAGCCTTACTTTTTGTTTGGAAAATTCTACATTTAATGAGAGCCTTCGGGAACTATTAAGAAGTCTCTTCTCTATAAAGATACGATGAGTTTCATTCTATTAGATTCTTTCTAGTAATCTCTTCTAGTAATCTCGATAAAGTCTAAAACTAAATGCATCTATTACTATAAAATCGATACTAACTATATGAGAAGATATGTAGTTGACTTAAATTATGATACATATGATTTGCAGCCATCTTGATTTCTTGGCAAGATTGGTAGAGTCAAAGCATCTCTTGTGAGGTATATTTGTAATATAAATATATATAATAGGTAACTTGCTGAAGACGGTATTATTTCAGCATATAATAATTCTTCCTAACCACAAATTAAATGATGTAATCAATTATCATAAATCTAATAAAACTTAATTTCAATGATATCTTCTCAATTCTCTACTGAGTAATTACTATTTTCCTTTCCAAGTAATGTTATTACTCTTCAATGGCGTATTTTGTAATCATCATTCTTTCTCATGTCTTTTTACTTTATAAATTATCCTCTTTCCAATCTACAGTTACATTTACAATATCTGTTGCAGTTAAATCTAATTATCTGTATCTGACAATTAAACAGTAGATTAGGCATATAACAGAAGTTATTAAAGGAAATAAAAATAGTCAGTAGCAACAATAAAGTTGCTATGATTTTGAAATGGCATTATGAAACTAACAATAACACTTGTTACAATATATTACTGATCTTCGATTTACTTCAATGAACTTTATCCTCTATATCTTTGAGTAAATTATTACGTTATATCTCTCGCCAAAGAGCTTTTGTCTTTGCCAGTACCATAAATCCTATTAGATACGCAAGCTGTACTCCAAAACCAAGAGCAATGGACCATTCTTTTGGTGTAGGAAATCCCATAGTGTATTGCAACATTAATGAGGCATGGGTGGTCGGTACAAGGTAAGCAATATATTGTAATTCCAGCGGCAAACGTTCTATTGAGTAAAAGACAGGAGGTAATACTGCAAGAAATACATTAACAAACGAAATTACTTGTGTTGCATTTCGCATATGCAGCATATGTGATGATAAGAAAAATCCAATTGCTGACATGGTTCCCCATATTAATAATATTGTTGATATCAAGAGAGGAACATAAATAATTGAAGTTCCAAAGTATGCTGCGAGGATTGTAAGAATAGTCAATGCCGGCAAACCAAACAGAAGCTGAGATAATGCCAAGCCTGTCATGTAAACAAGCGGAGAAACCGGTGAAGCGACGAAGACATCCTGAATCTTATACTCGGTCTTGTAGTATGAAATATCCTGTCCCAATGCGAGTCCATAACCGACTAGTGCCATCACAAGGCTACCTGCAACTGCAAATTCAATGTATTTGCCATTGCTCACTATGAACAAAACAAACAACAGCGAAAAAGGACTCATTGCAGAAAAAACTACAGAAATAGGATTTCTGCGAAGCCATAAAATTCCAGTCATATAGGCTATCAAAAATATCTGTCTGATAGCTAGCAGCGCTGCTCGCTTGGAAAATAGCGATGTCGGTGATGACAAGGGCAATGGCATACTAATTCTTCTTAGATAATATATATTTTATAAAAAGCCTATATCTGTAGTAATACAAGGCATATTTCATCTACATTGCTTTTATGTTCGATAGAGTAGGGCCTAACTTAATTTTTGGGAGTATACGGATAATCCATTCACAAAACAGCGTTCCTCATTTGAGATCATACTGCTTTTTCAAAGACAAATTGAAGTCTTGACGAATATTATTTTTTTGTATCTGATTTTTACCATTGAACTTTTTGATTCCTTCAATAAAACTTAAGTTATGTATCACGTGTCTAGTTGGTATTTCTAGTGTTGATGAATGTTATTATCAGTGACTGGTACAGAATTCTATTGGAATATTATCTTCAAATTAGAAGACAATTCTAATTTGAAGTTTTTAAATGTCATCTTAAATTGTATTATTGTAATATATAGTATAATATAGTTTAATCAATAGATACATATATAG
>DASQYF010000016.1:0-10850 GCA_035639375.1 Nitrososphaeraceae archaeon | reverse complement strand
AATTCCTCCTAGCAATATTATGTGTTACACTATATCGTTAGGTGCTATTTCTTTAATTTATAGAATGACAGATAGCAACTATCAGGATCTTCATTCAGTTGTTCTACGATCTGAATTGCATAATGTACTAATAATTTAATTGATTTTTCTAACTTTAGCAAACTTGTGTTTTATTGCTTTTTATGTACTCTGCAAATTTTGTTCACTTCATTATGAACGCAAAATATTGTCAACTGATGAATAATGTAATAATTAAGTCCAGATATCCATTACGTAATGCATAATTCAGTATGGAGACTGAATAATTGATAATCGCCTATGATGAATGTCCGATCTTACTTTTAACCTAATGACATAAACAAATCCTTCAATATGAAGATAACACACATTTACAAATAATGAAGAATATGTATAATCCTTAATTTATATACCATACAACAAGTTAAATTATGTTAGTTTTTATAAAAAGTGCAGTAAATGCAACTTACTAGGAAGTTTGAGATTCAATCGAACAAGAAGATCGTTGAATTTCTTAATAACCAACCTGTTGGTAGGATAGCATCAATAGATGCCAATGGATATCCACAGGTTATACCTATGAATTTCGTCTTTGTGCAAGCAGATATTCCTGACATTCACTCACAAACGATAATAAAATTAGACGCGATTTATATGCATTCGCATCCTTTTGGTGAAAAACTCGATAACATTAAAAGAAATGAAAAAGTAGGATTCGAAGTTGATCAGCATATCTGCTTTTTACCGTCGTACTATTTCCATCCTACCGATGCGTCACAAGCGGATACTCTTTATATAAGTATAGTTATTAAGGGAAACTCTTCGATTGTTGAAGATAACGAAGAAAAAGCAAGAGCACTGAATGCCCTAATGAAAAAGTATCAGACGGAAGGAAGATATCAAATACTTCATCCAAAGATGTCTTCTGTCCATGAAGTTACCGTGATTAAAATAGTCCCGAAAGAAATACACGGTAAATACAAGATAGGTCAGCATTGGGCTCCCGCTTACAGATTAAAAATGGCCAGAAACATTATTGAAAGAGAAGGAAAAGGTCAAGCAAAAGCAATCCTTGATACTATGGGAGTGGAGATTGCGCTAAATGGTGGCCTAAAGGTAAAAGAAGAACCATTAATGTGATTCTTAATTTTTAATTTCTTAATACTGCTTTCTATGAAATTATTGATGCTGCCCGCAGATCTGGAAAGCAAACATTATGTAACCCGCAACCTTACCTGAATATCTGTATGGATAAAAATTATTTGTATCTTTTGGCATTAACTCATACTTCAATGCTGCAGCATCTTCTTTAGATATTGGTAGTTTAATCAGACGTCCATTCAAGATATTGTTCCATGGTATCTGAGAAGCCGGATCGTTCTTAGCAACGATCATTGAAACCATTCTCTTTGGTTCCTTGCTATCAAGTAGCACAAAATAGTCGTAGTCGCCTTTTTCGCCGAATGGATCAGACGTTGTATATGGGGCAATTTCAATATATCTTTTGAGATTATCCCTAAGCGAATCAGCTAGTCCACTCATTATGGCAATATCAATTACAGTTAGTTTCTTAATTTCCTCAGATGTTGGCGGTGTTGCAGATGCTGTTGCTAACATGTGTTACTATATCAAATCAAGACAATATAACTCGTACTCCTATTACAAACTATAGAATTTTTATATTTCTTCGCAGCTGATGCGAATGATATTAGCTGTTGGAATGAATAAATGGTTGCAGATACTCCAAAAATTTCTTACTAATTAGGACCGCTTTTTTTATTGAGCATTAGATATATTAGTATGTTACTGACCATCTATTAAAAAAACATTAAATTGCAATACTTCTCAGGAAAAGTGCCGGGGTACCCGAGCTAGGTAAGTTATAGACCCTAAAAGGGGTCAGCCTCGAGATCAAATAGCGATGTGACAGCTGATGTCCTTCTGGACTCGTGGGTTCGAGTCCCACCCCCGGCGTCATACTCTTGAGTTGTAATATAACATTTTTAACTAGAAGGATAAGATGTGATTAAAAGTGGCCCAAATAACTATTCTAGACATTAATCAATGGAGAGAAGAAACATATTGCTATCAGTTATTTATATTCTTCTTTTACATTATTTGGATACTTCAAAAGTAGTTTGTTCATTTTGGGATCAATGACAATATTACAATATGGAGCGTCTTGATGGTTTTCATAGTAGTTTTTGTGATAGTCCTCTGCAACATAAAAATTTCTAAAAGGAGTAATTTCTGTCACTATAGGATCTTTGTAGATACATTCATTTTCAAGCTCTTTTTTTGATTTCTCTGCAATCTCTTTTTGTTTTTGGTTATGATGAAAAATTGCAGATCGGTATTGTGTGCCAACATCGTTGCCTTGTCTATTAAGGGTGGTTGGATTGTGTGTATGCCAGAAAATATCAAGTATTTTTTCAAAAGATATATCTTTCGGATCAAATTCTATCTGAATTGATTCTGCATGCCCAGTTTTTCCTGTGCATACTTGATCATAGGAAGGATTTTTCACTATTCCTCCTGAATAGCCAGGCAAAACAGATTTGACACCTTTGAGCCTTTTGAATACTGCTTCGCTACACCAGAAACATCCGTTGGCAAGTGTTGCGATTTCATTGTTGTTATTATTCATGTATTATTTTTGGCAGCTCCTTTTCCTTTGGGATAAAACGTATAGATAATGAATTGACACATTCGCGAGTGTTTTTATCTGTCAAATGTTCTCCGAGAAATTCATGTCCTAAATGTGCGCCACAATTTGCACATTCTATTTCTGTTCTTATTCCATCAGGATCAGGAACATGCTTTATTGCGTTTGGGAAGTTTTCATCAAAGCTTGGCCATCCACATCCGGCATCAAATTTACTTTTAGATGAAAACAGAGGTGCATTACATCTTCTACAGATAAATGTTCCATCTTCATAAAAATTGTCATATTCACCACTGAAGGGATATTCTGTTGATTTATGTACAATGACTTTTTCTTGTTCTGGAGTCAGTTTATTGTAATTCATACTTCTAACTTCCTCAGAGGATGTTGAACCTTTAACTATCCTATGCCCCATATATGTTATACGAGTTTATAATAATAATGCTTCAAAATTATGTTTGGTATTGGATCATATAAGATCCTCAATCTCAAAGTTATAGATATGTTCTGCCATTCTTCGAGTAATTTAAAGAGTTTTTATTCACTTATATCGCCAATTAAGTGTAGAGAGCTACTTTCAAAAGAATTCATTACAATATTTAGTACATATATGACATGACATTACAATAACGCTCTTTCTTTAATTGTAAAAGATCATACAATTAATGCTTTTTTCTTTTGTACCACTTTTCATTATTACAAACTTACTATTTCTTTAAATTGCAAGTGGTTAGTCATTTCTATATGACCTTCAATACCAGTTTCACACAAATAAACTGCGCCACATACATTACATATATAGAATCTCAAATCAAATCAACAAACATGTACTAATATGTTTGTTATATAACACCATAGCTTCAATTACTCTTAAACCTCGGTAAAAAATGTTTTATGATCATTCTAAATTTTGCCAAAGAAATAGGCACATCTAAAGAATTGAAAAAGTGCAGATTATACAATCAAAGTCAATTCATGTTCATTGGCATAACCCTCATTGGGCCAATATACTTATAAGGTTTTCATATATTTCAAATGTTGACCTAATCCATTGAATAACTAGAATATTATAAAGGAACTGATTAATATCAAAAGCCAAATAACTTGCCTGCAAATCATAGCATCTCCATAAACAAATATACAACATCAGAAAACACACAATTTCATATCAAAAGGTTACAGTTTTGATCTGGTGACCGCTTATATTTAAAATTTATAAGTCTTTGACTCAATACAAATTATTATTATTATTAATAATAATATATCTTGTTTGTGAATTCATTTTTTAACTTGATGAAATTTCCGCTCCTAATTGTTATAATTATTTTGTAACAATTTATTAGGAGAATAAAAAACTATCTAATCATTGCCTAATCGACGAATGGTAAGTGCTAGGTCATTCTTTTCCAGGATGAATCAATATAGAAACGAAAAGTGGCTGACTGATGATCAGTTGCTAAAAGGAACTGAGGAATTCTTTAGATTAAACAAATATTCTAATATAGAATATAATAGAGTCTTAGATAATGGAAGACAGACTTTTTCATCACCAATAGTTGCATCAAAAATGAAAGGAGAAGAAAAAGCAGAAGAGATGGAAACAATTGTAGCTATTTTCAGATCTAAGATGAACCATTATGATCATAGTTTTTTTGGTTTTCTAGAATCATTACTATTTGATATAATAGACAATTATGAAAATACAAATTTGATGGTTGTTACAGATTCACTATCATACATACCAATTATCAAGACTGAAGAATTAAACGTTACAATTGAAAATATAATGAAAGATGGATTGTATGTTTTATTTCTTAATCATCGATTTGCTTATGCTTTGTTTGACCAATTTGAAAATTTCACTAAACCCATTCTAGTTAAGGATTAGATTATCCATGACGATAAATTTAGCTTATGTTTAAGCATACCATAGGCAATCCAATAATTACTCTGAAAGGAGCAATTTCAGACTTAGACTCAGGCAATGTAAATTCAGAACTGCTGAAAAGATCAAACAGATTATCCAAAAACCCAGAAGAGTATGAAAATGAAAATGATCGCAAACGAAAAATAGGGCTAGCAATTGGTGCAAGGAAAGGAGATGTTATTGAATATTATGAATCCGACACTAAGGAAGGCTATTCATTAAATCAACAAGAGATCAGTATTAGAAAGAGATGCTGTGGAAAGCAGTAAAAGAGATTCTGGAAATTGCAGGTTATGAAATAGTGTCAATAGAACAGGAACTATTTCAACTAACTATCAGCCATATGGTGCTCGAAGTCTGGCTCAATCCAAAACCTTTCAAAGGCACAGGTCGAGAGTTTCTTGTGTCAAACCAAAACTCTGCTTAAGACTACACGGCCGCTCCAACCGTGGGCTAGGGGGGCGTTCTGCATACTTCGTAACCCGCCTAGTTTTACTTGATCTATTATTCAGCAATCACAAAAAATTAGAGAGGGTCATGGTCCACTCCAGTCAAATGGGATATGCTTGCTTGACCTACCATTCCATTCCCATTTGAAACCCATCGCATCTACCTCATCAGCTATAGCCTTTCCCCATG
The DNA here is from genome assembly GCA_035639375.1 of Nitrososphaeraceae archaeon. Classification (GTDB taxonomy): domain Archaea; phylum Thermoproteota; class Nitrososphaeria; order Nitrososphaerales; family Nitrososphaeraceae; genus JAJNBK01. Next base: position 5,601 of record DASQYF010000016.1, on the reverse strand, counting down.
TTGCAACAGCACCGGGTCCTGTTTCACTACCAGGTGGGTTAATTGTCTGTACTCTTTTTCCTGGTGGAGTCATAGGTCCAGACAGCGCCTCAGCCTTTGCAACTACCTTTCCTGGAATCTCAGCACTCCAGCGAGAAAGATCATCTGAGACTTCAAACCTGATTGGAGCAAATTCAGTTCCTCTTACATTTTCCCAAAGTTTTGCAAACTCGGCCATAAAACCACCTGCTTTACCACTGAAGATCATTTGCAAGGCTTCCCGCTGATGTGGATCGGCTTTTTCATCAAGAAATAGTCCAATACTTGCTCTCGCTTCCCCAGCCCAGATATTCCCTTTGAAGTACGATAGCGTCAATACATTCAAGCCGTCAAGTGCCGCTTCGCCATAATGTCCATTTCTAATATGGTATGCCAATACCCCATCACAGTCACCATATGTTGGTGCCTGAGCAAACTCACAAGGGCATGGTATGCTACACTTACAAACATCAAACCAGTCTCCTGACACTTTCCAATCTGGTACATTATTAGAGGTAGTAGACATGATTATTACTGCAAAGAGTACTATTTAATGTTAAATCATACTTGCGCAGCACCCTATTTGTTTACTTCTCTCATATGTAAATGGTTCTTGTATATCAAAATATCAAATGTCAAATCATACTACAAATATTTTAGACACACAAAGTGACTACACATCGATACGAATCATAGAAATACTGTATAGAATGGGTTTTGAAAAAAGGCTAAAGTCTTTAGTTCTAGATCCTGGTTTTTGCATTATTTCTTCGTTTAGGAAGTTCTCAAAATCATCACTAAACCATCTCTCTGACTGTGTTCGTTTCCATTATTCACTTATAGTTCCATACTTAAAGCAATTTCTCATCCAATGTAACCATCTTGTCCACTCATGGTCATCAAGCACTTTTCTTTGATGCATCGCATATACATGGGAACAAATAAACAAGATATAATACACAAATGCTAGTTGTCACTCAATCCTGGCATGCCAATACTTCTTATCATTATTGATAAAAAGTAGGTCGGTAGGTATAATTCCTAATGTACTGTGATTATGTCAGTAAATTCAAGCCAAAACATAAAATCAACGCTTGGTATATGTTCTAAGCGAAAATTTCTTCTTGAAGTGGCTGTACTCTAACCCAGACTTTACATCCTTCACATTTATGTATTCTGACCAGCTAGAGCTCCATATTCTTTCCCAACGTATGTCCTGAAATCAGGACCCAAATATGTAGTTGCTACTAATGGAATGGGTTTAACCACGGACATTGAACGTAGATATAATCATTATTTAAGTGGTGATTCGCACGCATTTCGTCTGCAAATCATGTTAGTGTGTTCATAATTAGTTGTTGGGCTTCTCATTGTCACACATATTTTTGAATTGCGAAAATAAAGACCCCCTCTCCGCTACAACAAGGATGCAACATGGATCTCCAGCCAGGCCTACATCATCAATTAGCCTGATGAGGTTTCACTGCAACGTCTAGGATCTCAGGAAGGCCAGCAGGTCAGCGTTGACCTGATCCTGAAGCGTGGCTGTGAGACCGTGCGGTGCACCCGGATAGTAGATTTCCTTCGCGCCCCTAATAAGTCTGGCTGTTTTCACCGCCGAGTCCTTGACGGGAACGATCTGGTCATCCTCGCCGTGCATGACAAGGGTCGGGACATTGATCTTCTTAAGGTCCTCAGTGAAATCAGTCTCTGAGAAGGCCTTGATGCTTTCGTAGGCGCTTTTGAGGCCGGCCTGCATGCTCCAAAGCCAGAACTGATCCAGTATGCCCTGGGAGACCTTGGCCCCGGGCCTGTTGGCGCCGTAAAACTGTGTCGCCAGGTCCTTGTAGAATTGCGAGCGGTCCTTCGTTATACTACTCCGCATGTTGTCGAAGACCTCCATCGGCAGCCCCTCCGGGTTGGCCGCGGATTTCAACATGATCGGAGGCACGGCGGCGATGAGGACCGCTTTGGCGACCCGCTTCGTCCCGTGGCGCCCGATGTAGCGAGCGACTTCGCCGCCACCGGTGGAGTGGCCTACGAGGCTGGCGTCCTTGAGATCGAGTGCCTCAATCACGGCTGCGAGATCGTCAGCATAGCCATCCATGTCATTCCCCGAAGAGACCTGGCTAGACCGGCCATGTCCACGACGGTCGTGCGCGACCACGCGGAAGCCGTTGTGCACGAGGAAAAGCATTTGGCCGTCCCAAGCGTCGGAGCTCAGAGGCCAACCGTGCGAGAACGTTACGACCGGGCCTTTGCCCCAGTCCTTGTAGTAGATTTCGGTGCCGTCCTTGGTGATGATAGTGCTTGAACTCATAGTATAAATTTCTCCATTTCGCTTGGTCAATATATTGTTAATCCCATTCAAATTATATGCTACCCAGTACTTCCTTTTGTTGCGTTTAGGATTAATTGGGCAATCTGATCGGGGTGTGATACAAGTGACGCATGGCTAGAGTTAAGTGAGATAGTGGTAGCATTCATCCGCTGTGCGAATTGACGTTGTGTGTCAGGAGGGATAATGTGGTCGCTCTCAGACACCTCAAACCATGTGGGAAGTTGCTTCCAAGCTGGAGGGCCAGATGGTTCAGCAAAAAGTGATTGATGAGCTGGCTTTTGCACAACGGCCAAGGTTTCAGCTTCAGTCGCATTTGCATCCTGAACAAACGCTTCGTGGAACATCTCTGGGTTTAAGTACGCAAATCCTCCGCTATCGAAAACCAATAATCCTGGAGGTAGTGTTGCAACATCGACGAAAGTCGCGGGAGATTCACCCTCATCAGGAGCAAAGGCTGAAACATAGACAAGCCCTGTCACGTTTTGATTATTATAACCGGCATTCGTGATTACGAATCCACCATATGAGTGTCCTACAAGTATTGTTGGTCCGCCAACTAGGTCAATTGCACGCTTAACAGTAGCGACATCATCTGCCAGAGAATGGAGAGGAAGTTGCACAGCAATAATCCTGTGGCCTGCGTTCTTTAGAACAGGAATTACTTTACTCCATGAAGATCCATCAGCCCATAGACCATGGACCAAAACGATATTTGTAGCGTTTGTTGCCATACCCCCCATTACCTGGGGATCCATTAATGTGTTGTTTTGAGCGCTGGCAAAGCCAAAAGATGTAGGCGATGTAAGGCTTACGATAAGGGTGACGCTCAGACACAATAAACCAACCAATTTTATATTTTGCCTGTGTTTTTGCATGATTATAATAACAATGTCTACTATAATATAAGGTGAATTAGTTTCTTATGCAAGGTAATTATTGTGGGAAAGATGGTTCTGTCCTATAAAATATATCTTTGCTGCGATTTCTTTGACATCCTCACTTAGAGTATCAGCTTAGTGTTACCAATAATAATAGCAGATGCTTACTAATCCTTACCTCCAATGATACAAGTTTATCTGTCATACAATTTGAGACTTAATCATAATATGCAATTACAGATGTGACGTGCCAGAAGACACGGGTAGAGATCAGAAACGACTAGAGATCTGTGTTGAGAAAATTGTGAGTGCTATTGAAAACCTATTAGAGGATGAAGGGGAACAGCATAACAAAATTCAATCCTGAGGAGATTAAGAGAAAGCAAAGGCTCTCCTTGCATTATCTAATGGTATTGCTTTTCATTTGATAGTAAATCCTGATAATGTAAACTTGAAGGATAAGAAATCAAGATTACAGATAAGAAGTATGATGTTACCCGCTTTGAGAGATAAATATTCACTTAGACGAAATATCATCTTTATCGTATCCTTGAACATATGAATGACAATCATCGGGCTTCATTTAAAGAAATAGAATCATATCTTGAAACATTAGGACTTTAAGTGCTAGTAATTCTTTCATCTTCTTTCACTTTCGTTTATGCTACTATACAGATGGTAGATACCTCCTGTATTGTTACTAACATAATCCCAAATTTGCGGACTTATTGGCAGAAGTCTAAATGTGGATTGCTTATCTTTTTCTAAAATATCATATACCAATTGGCCTATTACAATTTGATCTGGTTTTGCAAAGCCAGTCATTTTGGCTGCAATACTAATAGTATAACCTAAAATGTCAAAATGAGGGCTTTTGGTAATCACTTTTCCATCTACTGTATGGGTATCCCATCCAAATTGAACAACTGCGTTGTCACCAACATCAATACCAACTCTTACTCTTAACTCAGGATAGTCATACTGATTTAGAATTGGATTTATTCCTTGACGGACTACTTTAATCATTGAACACGCACATTCCATTGCATTAATACAACGTAGATACAAACTATTGGGTGAATCTACAATGAAAAATGCCAAAACCGCATCTCCTATGTACTTTAACACATAGCCACCATATGCTGATAATACTACAGACATTTCTTCAGAAAATGCTTGAATTATTGTAACAAGCCTATTTACAGGAAGAGTCATTGATAATTTGGTAGAATCCACAAGATCAATATGGAGAATCACAAATGTAGCCTTAGATTCTGCATAATTATTTAGAGCGTGTTGTGTCTCTTCCATTGAAATATCAAAGTCAGATTTCACCGTTAGAGCTCTCCACATTCTGGATTGTGCACTTTTTATGGCATGATCTATATTGACAGTTTTATCAAAGTACTCTTTAGTTATTAGTGGAATGCTGTAATCTTTTCTGACCTTGACTTCTGATGACAATGGTAATCCTACCTTGTTCCTTTTATTCCTCTCTTCTTCTGCTAATTTTGTTTTCTCTATAATTTGAATAATTTCTTCTTTGCTTTTATCCATTTGAAGTGCTATCACCTCTGGGACAATTCCTGAATTATACATATTAAGAATGGTTTGTCTCTGTTCTATAACCAAACTATATCACCATTATACATGGAATTGCTTGCCATAACTTTAGTAAGCCAATCTGTTAATAATATGTGTTCGCTAACAATAGTAATAAGTAACTATCAAAAGTAAATATCATTTACTTGAGGAACAACAACAGTAGCAAGACAAAGATCAAAACCACCAGCAACAGATTTACAACAATTTAGTTTACAATCTAGTACTTCTGGAAGTGATCAGCATTAAGTTTCTAACTTATCCCAAAGAATTTATTTACTCAGAAAATGACATCATCATCATCATTTTCATCGACATTAACAGGGCAAACAACTCAGCCTATGTTATGTTTGTATAGTATATGAAATGATCTACAAACCTTGGCAACAAAGGATTCTTTCATAATCTGTTAAGGAGTTCGATAGATAATATACAATTAATACTAATCAAAGACAAATACAACTACAAATATTTCGATATTGAGTAGTGTTATTATTGATATGAGATAAGAAGAGACAAAAATACTTTCTAATGAATAGCAAAGAGATCTCGTACAATACAAAAATGTATAAAGAGTTATTGAAAAGGTACTTTGACTATGGCCATTAATAAGGATGATACTACTCTATCTCTAAAGGTACTTGAAGCTTACACTAGAGATGTAGGCCGTGGAGTTGCTCGAATTGACTATGATTCTATGGATTCTTTGAGTGCATCTACAGGTGATGTAATCGAGATTAGAGGCAAACGTAGAACGGTTGC
>DASQYF010000015.1:0-5846 GCA_035639375.1 Nitrososphaeraceae archaeon | reverse complement strand
CTACAAATTAAAAATGAGATTGTAATTATGAAGCTACACTTTAAATATCATGTTATTTTCGGTAGCATTTATTATATCTGCAAGTAAGTTGATCTGTGTATCTCCATTTGGCATAGCACTAGTTATATCCTCTAATTGTTTATCAGCCGTCTGTGCTTCTACTTTCGGTAATAATATTGAATGTAATGAACTAAAATTATACAATACTATGTTTAGAATAATTCAAGATATGATTCTGCTAGTTTTAAAAGATCTTTTGATTCGTTAATTTGGGCTATTATATTTTTGTTGACTGTTTCGTTCTTAGCACGAAATAGAGATACCTTGGCTCTAATGCACGCCTTGTAACACATCAGGAAATATACCAAGTTTTCTAGATTAATATCATTACTTTTTTCTATATATTGGGAAATAAAGTACCTTCTAAGATCACTTCTCTTGTGATAATCAAGATCCATAGAAAAATGAGCTATATCTTCTGCGATATCAGCATACCTCAAATAATCATTGAACTCTATTCTATCGTATAGATAGAATCTATCATTATTTTCTAAAATGAAGATGTTTTTTAGATACAAATCACCATGGATATCACGAATCTTGTCTTCTCTAATTCGCTGGTAAAATAATTTTTTATTTTCTTTTATAAATAAAATTAAGGCGTTCTCAAATTTAGGATCAATAGTTTTTAGCTTTGCAAGTGTTTCAAAATTCTCATGTATTTTCTTTTCTATAAATTTTGGATAACCAAACTTCCTAATCTTAGCATTTGTTGGTGTGCAATGGTGAAATTTAACGAGAGTGTTTGTTAAACTTTCAATAGTTTTTAAACTAACTTTATCTACAGCAAGAATATTATCCATGCGAAATTTTTGGGGAATTTCTAACATCTTAACAGCATATTCTAATGCCCTTCCATTTTGTTCTAGGTTTATTATTCTCTTACTACCATTTTCATTTACAATTTTGACAACTCCTTTGTACATGTCCCCACATAGGACTTTATTTAATATGACTTCCTTATTGCAGAATTTTTTTCTTAATTTAAGTGTTGAAAAATCAAGAACCTTACCAAATTTAAGTTCCTTTTTTATCTTATATGCATATAATCCAGTAAGGAGTATCCATGAGATATGAGTTTCTTCCGTCCTAATTTTTGATACTCCATGTGGATAAGCTTCTTCTTCCTTCTGAAGAGATAAAACAACTTTTTGTTGTCTGAGACTCATTTCTTCTTGTTCTTTTTTAATAGTTGATTTACAATCTCTTTGACATTTGTCTTTGTAGATTGCTGATTTGTATCAAGGATGATATGTTCTTCTTTTATTGGCTGGTAGATTCTTTTCATTTTTTTGTAAATTGAAATATCGGCATCCGAATAGTCGTTCTTTCTATCTTTTAATCGTGAAATCACAATATCATCAGGACAAATACATTCAACTATGCAGATTTGTTCTTGTGATAAACCTAGTTTTTTCCTTAACTCTTTTCGTGAATTTTCTGTATTAAAAGTAGCATCAAGTATGCAATTTATTCCAGCTTGGTGTAGATATTTTGCTACTATCAGTAAAACATTATAAATTAATTTTTTTTCTTGTTTTTTGTAGGTTGGATTGGGTATCAACTCCTTTCTGATTTTATCAGTGGATAAAACAACAGCATTAATTAATGGTGCAAGATCTTTTGCTATTGTCGTTTTTCCAACTCCTGGCAGGCCGCAAACTATCACTATCAATATTCCTATACATATTTTTGTTAATTAAGATTATTTATGAATGTGCGTATATCATGTTGTATTATACTCACTTGCAATATATTCATTTACTTGCAAAACTTGCTAAAATTGCTTCGAAAATAATCTTAAATTTTAACGATGAATAAAAAGCTCAAATTTTAAATAATTATAATGATGAGATGACTAACAATAAAGTGAAAATATAAAGGTTCTATACCTTGCTAGCAAGTATAGTATAATTCCGAGATTACCTTGTCCAATAAGAGAAACTTATCTAAAAAAATCAATGACTAACTTACTTCCTTGTCCCTAATTGTTGGAGCAGCTTTTGTATTATTATTATCATCATCATTATTGTCTCCTTTACAGGAAGCGAAGAATAAAAAACAGGACCACTAAGTTGATTCTATTATTCTTCTGGTGATATATTTCATATCAACATCTTTGAATGATTATTAATTTTTTATTATCGTACAGTTAGAACTTTTAACTGATTGTGGCTGAAGAAATACCTTTTATTGGCATATCATAAACTGCGGTGTATCCTTTATTGATATAGCAGAATCTCTATTAGGATCAGTACGGTTGAGATAATACATAACAAAAATTGAGATATTATTCTGTTTTATAAATACAATCGCGGATATAGCAAGGGACTTTGGACAACTGTGATAAGTGCAGCTATCATGATATTATAGAACATGGATAGCGTGATAAATAGTAAAACTGACATACATCAATATCATCAATTTTATCTTTTAGTTAAATATCACATCATCCTTTCATCATAATCGACTATATAGACATAATAATATTGGATAGAAAAGTCTACTATAAAAGCTATAGCTTTTGTTGAGATAATAGAGTATATGCTGCAGAGGCAAATTCTTATGCAAGCCTTAGGTAATCAAATAGATATAGAAACCCATTATGCATGAAATACGCTAGTATTAGTTTTCAAGCCATAGTATGGATGTTGATATTTGACATTGTTACTATAAAGAGGAATACTGGAGTACTACACAAATATTAAAATAATCATTGCATAACTACAACTGAACGAAGGAGCAGCATCTAAGATATGAGTATTGTTGAGAATTTCGGACCAACTCTGGCTACACTTGGTAATGGCTTCTTTGTAGGTATTCTAATTGGATATGCATGGAAGAAAGTAATAAGAATAGTAGCTGTGATAGTTGGATTATTTCGAGCTGGATAGCTTATTTGCAATATTATCAGATAGCTACTGTAAACTGGAATAAACTTCAAACAATATCAGAAGATGTTATTCCAACACTTTCAAATTTAACTATGCAGATTCCAGGCGTTAGCAGTACCAGCGATGGCCATGCTGTTGCGGCTTCATTGGTAATGACTAGCTTTGATATTCCATTAACTGGCAGTATGTCAGCTGGATTCGCTATAGGATTTATGAAAGGATGATGAAAGAAGAAATATGCATTTCCATACAAAGGTTATTGCGTCCCAGATAATAGTTAAACTATTTATGTGTTAATCAATTGCTATATCAACTTTTTTCCTCTCTTCTCCTTTCCTTTGACTAAAATATATATAAATAAAATAAACACAAATTACGGAGGAACTGGGGGAGGCACCTTTGTCATATATAGAAGCGGAGAGGACGCTCTTGAAGGATCATCTCTAAATCTATGAACTGTCCATTCCTATATATAGTCAAGGTTATTTTATCACCAACTTTCTTATGCTCCTCAAGATAGGAGACTAAATCTTCCGTTCGTATAACATTATGCCCATCAACAGCTGTTATTATATCCCCACCATGTTTTTCACCATATTGATCTGTAATGCTTCCATTTACTCCTGCTTTATCAGCAGGGCCATTCCTTACAATTGAATCTACTAATACTCCTTTGAAATTTCTTTCTAAACCTCCAACACTCTCTGCTAAATCTGAAGTTAATGTGGCAACAGTAAGGCCAAGCCATGGATGAGTATAATTTCCCTTTTCAATTAATGCAGGGACTATGCGCGTTATAGCATTAGATGGAATAGCAAGTCCTATCCCTGAGAAGCCAGCTGTATTCATTCCGATAACTTGTCCATTCATATTTAGCAAGGGTCCACCAGAATTTCCAGGATTGATTAGAGCATCAGTCTGAATTGCATTTGGTATGGAAAGTCCACTCTCTGGGTCTTCTATTGTTTGGCCCGTTTGGCTTACTATACCAGTAGTCATTATGCCTACTAGACCAAATGGATTGCCAATAGCTATTACCTGTTCTCCAACTTCAAGTTCTGAAGAGTTTCCAATCATAAGAGGCTTAGGAGGAGGAGGAGGAGATTGTTGAGTAAGATTCTCAACAATCTCAATAACTGCTATATCATTAAAAATATCAGTTCCTATTACATTTGCAGTATATCTATTTCCATCTACTAATGTTACATCAACTATTTTAGCATTACCTACTACATGGTTGTTAGTAATTATGTGTCCTTTATTATCATAAACAAATCCAGATCCTAATGCAGTGGCATTTTCTGATTCTGGACTTGGTGGTGATATGCTGCTAGGTGGAGGAACCTTCCTTGTTATCTGAACTACAGAATTCTCTACCTGTTTGAATATGCTATTAAGAGAAAGAGAATCTCCTCCCTTCTCCTCCTTTGCCGACACAACATCTAATACTATGGAGTTTTGTTGTTCTTGTTGTTGCTGTTGCGATAGTTGTGCTTGTACATGTAAAGTGGCATAATAGTCATCTGTAAGCGCAGAATAAAGAATGAACATTAGTCCAAAAGTAAACAATACTATAGATTCTTTTGTCAAGTTGAACTGGTTAGACCTTTTCATATCTTATACACTGTAGATCTCTATGACAATATATCTAATAAGTGGAAGAGATTTTATTGTTTATACAGCCTCTGTATTTTGTGCATTAATTTAGATACTTGATCTGATAAAGTGGTTATAGTATCAGAGTTGATAGCGTCACATTCTTGCATCTGACTGATTTCTTCCTTGACTTCAATTTGTAATCTACTTTCCATTGTAGTCGCAAGATGATCTACAACTTTAGAATAATCCTCTTAAAGTTCTTTTTCTGTTGGTCGATAATATGAATCTCTTATAGCAGTACTATGTCCCATTAATGCTTCAACGTTAATTGGTTTCAAAGAAAAATGTCCATATACTCATATCCGTCTCATAGCTCATTCACTAGGAGCAGAAGTTGTTGACAACACTTTAGTTAGTCTTGATAACGATCGGTATTGTTGCATATAATATACCTGAACTAATTGTTGCATGACACATAAATAGTAGCAAATCTGTCTATCTATTACATTTGTCTCATTATATCTTACTCATAAATTGGACAGAGCAAGGCATTAGCAAAATTAAAGAATCTCCAGACCGTTTCAGTTACTTTAAAGCATCAGTCGAAAAAGCAGGTGGAAAATTGATTGGAGGTTACTATACTTTCGGAGAATATGATGTTGTAATAATTATAGAAGCTCCAAATGATGAAGCGGTAATGTCTTTGGTGCTCAAAGTTGGTTCAGCTGGAAATGTGAGAACCAAAACCTTGAAAGCATTTGCCGCTGAGGAAGGAATGAAGATTATAACAGATCTTCCATAACCCTTGAGTAACAGATAGATAGATAAAAGATTATCAGAGCGCATAACCATACTACCGAGAATTGATAGCAAATTCTCATATTGCCTATGACGAGTAATTTGATATTGAATTTATTATTTAGAACAAGTCTAGGAATTTTATAGCTCAGCCGCCTGTGCTCCAATATCTGATTCCTCTCCCTTTGCTGTTAGTAGATCAACTAACAAAGTAGGAAGTAATTCTAGCAAAGATGAAATAGGATCGTTCAGCTGATTAGACCGATTATTGTGCCGCCTAAGAGATAGAGCATTATGCCATAGCAAAGATAGATCTTGCTGAAAGGAACTTTCGTGGTATACAAAGCACAAATTTGGACCATAAAAGGGAATCATAGTGGCAGCATCCTTCTTGAGCTATACTATGACTTGACTAAAGTTATAGACTTAGACGAAACTAATATTCGTGCCTTCCTAGGTAGGGCTTTAATGCATGAGGTACCAAAAATCTATGAG
>DASQYF010000014.1:0-2794 GCA_035639375.1 Nitrososphaeraceae archaeon | reverse complement strand
TATTCCTGCAATTAACCATGAAAGCAGCTGTGGTCTAAATTCCTCAAATAATGGGATATTGTTTAACCAGGATTTAGCATTAAGAAGATATACTGTTCCATCCCAAACGGGCACTTTCATTATTGAAATATATATCGCATAATAAAATGAAAGGGTAAGACAAAAGATTATAAAGACACCATCTAATTTATTTACATTCGAAATTCTCCTTCTTAAAGACGATGTGCTTTTCATAAATCTTTTCACCTGGTAAATAAGATATCAAACTCTACGCCGATATAAATGAAGATTAGAATATTTTGTAGCAAAATTTGCAATTTCCTTAAAATCTATATTCAACTTTTTCAATCCGCCTTGGGTAAATAAGGATTCTAGTGCTTCCACACGTGTATCTCCTCCTTCAAAGACTAAAAGATAGGTATAGTTATTCTCTCCCATATAACGAAGAAGCGATTTCTCCGAATACGCAGACCAAGGAACATCTATGTTGTGTTTTGTAAAGTACATAACCAAAGGGTCTAGGCTTGAAACTACTATCGTTTCATTTGGAGGAAGAATATGTGATATCTGTTGTAAAGCAGGAATAAGCCCTTCATCATATAAATATACAGGTATAAGATATGATATTGATATTTGGTTTTGGAAATTTATAATGCTGACAATTACGAGTCCTATTCCAATTCCTATCAACAACCAACAGATAAATATCCAATATTTAGATTCTTTTTTGATGACACCCCTTTACTAATACCCTTTTTAATACTTTTTTCTGTTAATTCTGCTACTTGCTTTTCAATTTTGGATTTATCGTTATTTATCGTTAGTAAATTTACTGATTTAATATAGTCTTCTAAAAGTTCTTGTTCTGAAGGTTTGTAGTAAGAGTTTGCAAGCCCGATATCGTGACCCATCAGTATTTCAACATTTAGTGATTTCATAACTCGCTCTGTCTGTGTTTTGAAGAATTTACGAAAACCATGTAATGTTTTCCAATCATGATTCTTTTCACCATTTCTTAAGTCAAGTTTTGGTCTAATTCCTTGAATCTGTAATGCTCTTCCTACTAGTGTTTTGATTCCTGTGCTTTTGAACTGTTTTGGATATTTTGCTAATCCAATTCGATGACTATATCTTGGTTTAACTTTTTGCCATGTATTTCTTAGAATCCAACTCTCACCTGTAATTTCTTCGCCAAAAGAGGCACTAAAATCCATCCACTCTTTGACCGCGTTATAGGTTTCAGGAGTCATAAATGTAAAATACTCTTCAGGCTCATTTGGATATACGACTAGTTTAGCAGCAAGAATAGCAGTACCATTTTCATCCTTCCTTATTGGTGTGATATGTTTCCACTTCATGTAATCCCATGCTCCAACTCTTATACCTGTTGAAATAGACAATAATACAATGGGCTTAATTCTCCTGTCAGGATATTCTATTAGTTTCTTTATTTCTTGTACTGTAGGTATGCGATCATTAGCATGCTGCTTCACTTTAGGAAGAGAGCGTAATATTATATCCCAATATGTTAATACGGTTCATTTTACAGAATAACTTGATTGCTTTCACATAATTTCTCAGAGTGCCTGATGTAATCTCCTTTTTGTCTATCCTTTCCTTTTGAAACAAAACAAATCTAATAATCAAATCTTCAACTTCTTCTTGGGATTTTGACTTGACAAAATCACAGAATTTCAATGCCTTTTCTTCTCTATCAGGAGCTTGAAATTTACAAAAATCCAAGAATTTTTCTAATAGACTAGGATATTGTCTTTGAACTTCTTTTGATTTTAATGCCATTTTGAATTTTGCATAAGGAGATAATCTTGATGGAACCAGTGAAGTAGTGGCTGTCTCGGTAAACATAATGATATAATAATAGTGTAGTCCTATAAAACGATACACTAGTGAAGCGGGTTCGGTGGGATGCAGGACAGAATTGACTCTATTTTGCCACCCAGATTATATTTCATGAAAGTAGCTTAATTAGAAAAGGTAAAGAAGAATAACAAAATCAAACATGTTTTTGCTCTGATTTATTTTATAATAGCGGTATTCATCAGAAAGACAAACGTATAGTAAGATTCAGAGTCCAGTTCAGCAATCACTTCTTTTTTATTTTCTAGATCTCTGTATTGGAGCTAATATATTAGAGGGGGTTTGAAGGGATGAGTCATTCATACATATAAAGCAACTCAATAGTATGTTTTATAACATTTTAATTATTTATAATGGCAAAGGATGATAATAATAATTATTTAAACTGTCTGGGTTTAGAGATAGATAGTTCCCACATGCAGAATAATGATAATTCTGATAACTCCTATTCAGTTTTCTATTTCATTTCAAATCGAAAATAGATTTGTTATATAAAAATAGCGATGTTTATAACCTAATTAAAGGACAATTATGGCATTGTATACCTTTCTATAATATTGTTACCATATAACGATAAAATAGGAAAAATAACTTTATGTTAGAAATTATTTTTAGACTTTGCTGTTAACAGAAAGGAATTATGATAATTTCATTTTAACACAAATTATATTCAAAGTTCTATTTATAATATAATAATTATTTTAATTTCTACATACTTTTTTATAGATCTTTTTTAGAATAGATTATGATGAATACAAAAACAACGATAGGAATATTCGCAGCCGTTGCGGTATTAGCAGTAGCTCTAGCTCCACTAGTGACAAGTGTAGATGCTGCAAGGTCAACAACATGTACAAATGGTGGCGGTCAAGAAAAAACATGCGGTACCGCACCCGCCAAATGTGAAACTGTAAAA
>DASQYF010000013.1:0-13488 GCA_035639375.1 Nitrososphaeraceae archaeon | reverse complement strand
ATAGATATTAATGTGATTTAATGTAATTAGTTACATATTTTGAATAATTCAAGGAAAAATCTTTAGACTTTAAGAAGCTTTTATATCAACAAGATTTGCTTTATCACTATGAGAAGAATTCAATCTGAACGCGTGGATAATACAGTAAATTTCGGAGGAGTCAAACTCCATTTGTTTCAACCTAGTGGCAGAGCTATATGGACTGTAGTAGGTAAAGATAGTGAGCATTGGCTAGATCCAGAACTAGAATTTTGCTCATGTAAGAATTATTATTTTAAGTCGCTTTCTAATGCGGGGGTCTGCTACCATCTGAGAAGTGTTACCGAAGCCGTACTTGAAAATAAATTTGTGACCATTGAATTTGATGATTCCGAGTATATTGGATTTTTCAAGGCAATTATATCTGATAATGCTAACAAATTATTAAATGACTGAAATATCATTAGCGGTTGTTGTTTCCTCTGTGTTTGATTCTGCTGGTGCTGGATTTTTACCTATTGTGCTATAAACGTCAGGAACATATGGTTGCTTTATAGTCCGGCTTCCGCGCTTTCCTATTTCGCGGTAGAACTTTGGTCCATACTTCTCCTTAACGATCCCACCGCCCTTTTCACCAATTTCACGATAAAAATCTATCCCATACTTCTCCTTTACAGACTCTCCGCCTTTCTCTCCAATTGAGTGATAAAATTGTATCCCGTATTCAGCTTTTACTGCTTGGCCTCCTTTTCTTCCTGCATATCGTAGGCCTTCTTTGTCTTGAGCTCTTGCATCACCACCTGCCTTTGCTACTCTAGACCTAGTTTCAGAGTCTGCAGCTGCAAGGCCTCTTAAGTTGTGTGGAGCAATCCCTCCTTTTCTTGCAACTCTTAGTTTAGTCTCTTTACTTGCTGCTGCCAATCCTCTTTTTGCATGCTCTCGTATATCTGGATCCATGTTAGGAGATAATCGCTATGGAATAAAAGGGGACTAGAAGAAAGCTAGAGAATCTTTCTTTCTCTATCCATTCAAGTAATCATTATATTGAATTGATCCACTATTCCTACATTGACTGACGACTCTAATGTTTTAATTATAGGTTCTGGTGGAAGAGAACACGCTCTTGGATGGAAATTATCGCACAGTCCGCATGTAAAAAGAGTATTTTTTGCACCCGGCAACGGGGGGACCTATGAGAATATTGACTTACAAACTCATAAATTTGATGATTTGTCTTCATTTGCAAAGGAGCACAAATGCTTTGCCATTGTTGGTGGTGAAGGACCACTTTCGGAAGGGATAGTAGATTCATTCGAAAGAGAAGGGGCCATGATTTTTGGTCCTACCAAAAGGGCAGCTCAGCTAGAATCAAGCAAAGATTTTGCTAAAAAATTCATGAAGAAATATAGAATTCCAACAGCGGAATATTGTACTTTTTCCGATGCTGATAAAGCCAAAGATTACATATACAAACAAAGCTCAAACCTCGTCGTAAAAGCAGACGGATTAGCATCGGGAAAAGGTGTAGTGTTATGTGACGATGCCAATCAAGCGATAGAAGCTATTGATACACTTATGATTAAAAGAAAATTCGGTTCGGCTGGTGATCGCGTTATTATCGAAGAACGTTTATTTGGTGAGGAAGCATCTTTCATAGCTTTATGTGACGGCAAGACAATTCTACCACTAGCGTCAACTCAAGATCATAAACGTATATTCGATAATGACAAAGGCGAAAACACAGGTGGGATGGGCAGTTATTCTCCTACTCCAATAATAGATGAAGATCTATCTGATAAAATAATCAAAAAGATAATGTCCCCTGTGGTCTCTGCAATGAGAAGTGAAAATAATGCCTTTAAAGGTTTTCTTTACGCCGGGATCATGATTGATAGAGAATCAAACGAGCCTTCAGTTTTAGAGTTCAATGTGAGAATGGGTGATCCAGAATGTCAACCTATAATGATGAGAATGAATTCTGATCTTTTTGATTATATTAAAGAAGCTTATGAGGGAAGATTAGATACTATGCCATCATTAAAATGGAAAAAGCAATTTGCTGTGTGTGTTGTAATGGCTGCAAAGGGATATCCAGGAGATTATCGCACAGGTGATTTAATTCGAGGCATTAATTCTGACTTTGGCGATAATACCATGATATTTCATGGAAGTACAAAGCGTGATTCACATAACAGAATATTAACAAATGGTGGAAGAGTTTTAGGAGTCACTGCGCTAGGTCATACCGTCGAGCAAGCAAGACAAAACACATATTCGGCGGTTCAAAAGATAAGCTGGGGAGACAACAGCCAATTTTATAGAAATGATATTGCTATAAAGGCGTTAAGATATTAACAAAGGACAATTTTTTCTTCTGTAGCTATAGCATTAACTCTTTGATCAAATTTTTCGTGTGGAAGATTCTCATTCAATAGCTGAAGTTCAAATCCTAAACCTACCGAGAAATCATATTTTTTTCTTTGAAGATATCGGTCATAAAATCCTCTTCCATAGCCTATCCTATACCCTTTTCTATCAAAGGCAATACCCGGAACAATAAGTAAATCGATATCATCTATAAGATCTGCTGGTGACGGTGATGGTTCTTTTATTCCAAATTTACTCAAAATCATTTGATCTCCATTAATATAGTTCATAGGAGATATCTTGTAAAAGAAAATTTTATCTCCTAAGGTTGCAGGCAAAGCCAAAATCTTTTGCTCTTTTAAAACTTTGTTTAGTATATCCAGAGTGTTAACCTCAGATCCTTTTGGATAATATGCTCCCACTACCTTGGCAGCTTTAAATATAGGAAGACTGGTAATCGCATGTTGAATTAATATGCTTCTTTCATGAATTTCTCTCTCTGATAACTTATTACGTTTCTTTAAGATTAACTGCCTAATAATATTTTTATCTTCAGATTTTTTTGAGATCAGATCTTATCACTCTTATTTATAATAGACGCAGCGGTAACAGTGTTTTTTAATAGCATGGACACCGTCATAGGCCCGACACCACCGGGAACTGGAGTAATCCACGATACCTTTTCTCTTACTTCTTCAAAGTCAACATCCCCTGTTATTTTTCTTTTGTGTCTTGTAATTCCAACATCGATTACTACAGAACCCGGCTTTACCATTTCTGAGCTAAGTGTGAAGGTTTCACGGTCGCCAACAGCGGTAACTATTATATCAGCCTGCCTCAATTTGTCCTTAAGATCTTTAGTTTTAGAATGACATATTGTTACCGTTGCATTTCTTTCCAACAAAAGCATAGAAAGAGGCTTTCCAACGAGATTACTACGGTTAACTATAATGGCATCCTTACCCATCACATTAATATTGTAAAAGTCTAACATCTCAATGATTCCAGATGGAGTACATGGTTTTAGATAGGCAGAACCATTTAACAACAGACCAGCATTAAACGGTGTGAGTCCGTCAACATCTTTATCAGGATTGATCCTTTTAATTATCGCAAATTCGTCAATATTAGAAGGAAGAGGTAGTTGAACCAAGATTCCATGAATCCTATCATCTTCATTTAATAAATTGACAAGATCGATTAATTCTTGTTGAGTTAAGGTGGAAGGTAATTTATGATCCTGTGTATTGATTCCCACTTCTTCGGCAGCTTTTTGCTTATTTTTTATGTATGCAGCAGAGGAAACATTTTCACCTACAAGTATTGTTGCCAAGCTTGGGTGAATGCCTTGGTTTTTCAATTCAGTAACTGCTTTTTTTACCTGCATTCTAACGTCAGCAGCTACTGCCAGACCATCAATTATTTGTCCAGTCAAACAATTAAGAGAAATCAGCAGCTACTATTTTGCGTTACTAGTCATGGATACATTTTTTATCGATATTCTATTATTTAGTTAGATTATATGGAATTTAAATTATGTTTCTAGCATTACCTTCCTACCTATAATTTTTATTTTGCCTTCTGCAAATAATCTTACTGCTTTAGGATATAATTCATGTTCTTTTCTCAATATCCTTGCTGAGAGTTCTTCCTCTGTATCTGAGTCCATTACGTTTACGGCCCGCTGAAGCACAATTGGTCCTGAATCAAGTCCTTGATCTACGAAATGTACAGTGCAGCCTGATACTTTGACACCATATTCTATTGCTTGTTTTTGGGCATGAAGACCAGGAAATGAAGGTAACAATGCTGGATGAATATTTAGTATTCGCCTAGGATATTCTCTTATGAATTCAGCACTAAGTAGTCGCATAAACCCTGCTAAGCATATTAGACCATACCCCGGCGTAACATCATATTTTTTTAATACTGAAATAACCTTCCTGTCATAATCCCAACCTTTCAAACCTCCACTCGGCACTATTTCGGTAGAAATTCCAAATTTTTCTGAGGCTATATTTAGTCCTGCGGCATCGGTTCTATTAGATAGTACTACTGCCGGCTTGACATTTTTTATATTTCCTGATTTTATCGCAGAGAGAATGGCAGCCATATTACTTCCTCTGCCGGAGATCAGTATTGCAAGATTGATCAACAATATTTTTTGTCAATACTTAAAGATAAATAGCTAACAAAAACAAAATGTTCTTCTGCTCATTATCTATAGAGTGTTTTAGTTGTATAAAGTATATCTAATATTATATAATTGTAGCTTGTTAGTGCCTACAGCAGCCCCATGAAATATTTAATCAAGAATTAGAAGGTTAAAAACGTCGTCAACTTTTTTTAGCTGCAACTCTTAAAAAAGTTATATGATATTTGATCGATCTTATATTATTCTAAGAATGTTAAAATACAAGTCATAATAACAAATTAAAATTACAGATTGGTTCCCCGTATCAGCTTTTCTCATTGCGGTATTCTTATAGAGAGCGGCGGCAAAAAAATATCGCTTGATCCTAATAGACAGATACATTGTGATATGATTTTTGTTTCTCATGCTCATACAGATCACTTATATAAAAAGTGCGGCAAAAGTAACTCTTTAAAAAGCAAGACTTTGGCATCAAGGGAAACTTCAATGATTGCTGAAGCACGAGGATATAGATTAAGCGATTCACAAGAAGAGCATGATGGATATAGATTAATTGACACAGGGCATATTTTGGGTTCAAAAGGACTGTTAGTAAACCATGATGAGATCTATTATACAGGAGATATTTCTATTAAAGAAAGGGCCTTTATGAGACCAGCTCTAGTTCCGCAGGCCGAGACCTTAATAATAGAGTCAACATTTGGCAGACCAGAATATGTTTTTCCTGATTTACAAGAAATCATACATAATGCTAACAAAATCATATCTGAGATGTATGATAAAGGAATTCCTGTGATTTTGATGGGTTATCCTTTGGGTAAGGCTCAGCTGCTGACTGAAATTTTTGGCCATTGGGATCCCTTATATGTACATGATTCTGTTTATAATATGAATTCGATTTATTCCAAGTTAGGTATACCGTTAAAGCATACAGTGAAACATTCTGCTGCTGAAAGCCAGAACCTTCTTTCTAAAAATAAACCATGGATCATGATCTCTCCATTATTTCATAGAAGAAATGGTTTTGTGAAACGTATGAAAGAGAGTCACGGAGCTATTACGATAGGATTTAGCGGATGGGCTGTTAACACGAGCTATAAATTCATGATGGGGCTTGATTACTGTTTGCCTATGAGCGACCATTGCGATTATATGGATCTAGTCCATGTTGTAAAAAAATGCAGTCCAAAAAAAATTTATACATTTCACGGATTCTCAACTGATTTTGCCAAGACACTAAGAAAGCTCGGTTTTGATGCTGAGCCTCTTTTAGAAAAAGATGTAAGAAAAGGCAACGCTAAAAATGGTCCTTCTCTTATTTCTCTTGATAATTTTATATGAATGAATAATTAATTATTTTTTTCTTGATCTCTGAAATATGGAATTACCTTGTTACCGAACATTTCGATATTCTTGAAGTAACCTTCACCCCAGTACCTGATGAT
Source organism: Nitrososphaeraceae archaeon (assembly GCA_035639375.1). Lineage (GTDB taxonomy): Archaea > Thermoproteota > Nitrososphaeria > Nitrososphaerales > Nitrososphaeraceae > JAJNBK01. The sequence continues at coordinate 7,542 of DASQYF010000013.1, read as the reverse complement.
AAAATGATTAGTGCCTGCTTTAATGAAGCGTTCAAGCATTTCTATCACGTCATCCGGTTTTCCTACGCCTATTGCTGTTCTCGCAACCCTGTCAGGTATCTTCATTGCAGCTCTCTTCATCTGTTCCATGAGTTCTGGCTTATTCATAGCGTATTCTGTAAAGTACTTTCGAAAGTCAAATTCTGAATCTTGAGGTATATTATGAACTTTTAATAACTCTGGCTTGTACAAACTAACTTTTACTGCGTTTTTCATCTTGTTCCAAGCCTCTTCTCCATCATCTGTAAAATAAATATCAACATCATTTGCAAATTGGAATTTAGATAAGTCTCTTCCGTATTTTTGTGCATGTTCTTTTATAACATTGGCATGAGAACTGAACAATTCTGGTGTATAACCTATAGGAATCCATCCATCGCCATATTTTGCACATAGCTCAAGTGTCTTTGGCGCTCCTGCGGCGATATATACAGGAGGTCGCGGTTTACGGATACTTTTAGCCTGAAGGCATGCATTAATTAATTTATAATAATTGCCCTCGTAGTTGACATGATTATCCGGATCTGATTCGAAAAGTTTCTCTATTACTTCTAATTGTTCCTTGAATTTACTAACAGGTTTGCTAAATTCAATTCCAAAATCTACTACGTTTTGTGCTTCTCCTGCGCCTATTCCGAGTATGGCCCTGCCTTTTGTGATTCTGTCCAAAGTAATAGTGGAAAGCGCAATTGAAGATGGATGTCTTCTGATTGCATCTGTAACACATGTGCCAAGTTCAACCTTGTTAGTAATAGATCCAATCGCTGCAAGCATAAGCCATGCATCATTAACAACAGCATTTTTCCATTGTGGAACGTTGGAATGATCCATTGCCCAAATTGAGTCATAATCCATTTTGTCTGCTATTTGGCAAGCTGTCATAACCTGAGTTTCGTCCAGCCCCAGCCTAGCAACATTGAGACCCTGCGTAAAACCAAATTTTGTCCTCATTTAAAAATCTTATATCCTCCACAAGAATTTAATAACTGAAAAAAAAGAGCTAATTCGTTACTCATATTAAAATAACAATCAAAGTGAGGACCTATTTAAGTTTGTCTTGTTGTGTTAGGAGAAATCTGTTTTTCTTCGTTTAGAATATGCCTGATAATATAAACAGCCAAAAATGATATTCACTTAAATAATTATATATAACAATGTCAAAATGTGTAAGCTCATAAAGTTTGGTATACTATACAAAGAACAGCCAACATAATCACAAAGAACCTTTATATAAGAATTGAATGGAGTTTGTATTGCTAATATAATGCTCCTACCTTCTGAAATTGAGGCTAAATCTGTGATTCCGGCAGTTAGGGCCATCTTGGCTAGGAAACTCATTAAAGAGTATGACTTAAAGGAAGAAGTTGTGGCAAAGGTATTGGGGATCACTCAAGCAGCAGTAAGTAACTATTTGAGAGGTACAAGGGGTGACAATGAACTGATCTCAAAACTTGGCTCTTTTCAAGAAGTTATGAACATGGTTGATGATATTGCAAGAGATTTGTCTACTAATAAAGCATACACTCCTATTACTATGGCCAAATTAATTGAATTGTTCAATTACATGCGTTATACATTTATTATATGTGATGTACATCACCGCATAGAATCTAATATAGACGAACAAGTCTGTGAGCAATGTAAAGGCATTCTGACAGGGGCTAGAATATGAAATATTCTGGTAAAGTATTAAATCGTTATCATTCTTATCGCAGTCGAAAGGACGTCAGCTCCCATCAGTAGTCCCATACTTCCTTTGGATGCATATTTCTCAGTAAATCGTGCACTTTTATCTTTTCTAACCCTGTTTCCTGATAACAATAGAGGGACTGGATCATCGCTATGTCCTTTTTTGATACATGGTGTAGAATGATCTGCAGAAACAACAATAGTCGAATCATTAACATTTAATTTTTCTATAAGTGTTGCAAAGAACCGCCTGTCAATATCTTCGATGTTCTTCTTTTTTCCTTTTGCATCGCCATCATGTCCAAACTCATCCGGTCCCTTTATGTGAACATAAATGACATTGAATTTCTCCAGGTTATCTGCTGCTACTATTGCTTTTTGTTCATAGTCGTTTACATCACCAGCCTTAAAGGTTCTCATTCCCAAGACTTTGGAGATTCCAATTTCCACGGGCATATCTACAATGCAGGCTACATCTAAGCCATATTTTCTATTTATTAGTTCAACGTCTGGATATCTGTTTCCGGAATCGCGAGCAAGGATAGCGTTAATAGGTTTCTTTCCTATTTTCGAACGGGCATCATTGACTGGATGATTCTTCAGTAATCTAGCAACTTCAATTGTAAATTCATTGGTTAATTTAGCTGTTGTTTTTGCTTCTATTGTGTCTTCTTGCGGCTCAGACGTACCAATACGAAGATCAGCTGTTGTAGGTTTGGCTATCCCCATTCCATTGATTCGGTCATATGCTGGATCTGTATTTGTTATCCTTTCAGATAACTTTATTTTGTCGTGTCTAAAACGGATAGTCACTCTGTGAGCAATGGTTGGCTCTACAACAACATAAGCATTTTTATCGCTAAATCGAATTTTTTCATTTAATGTTGCACAAATTGATGCAGCTTCTTCTTTGCTGATGATCCTTCCAGCCCTTCTGTCGATAATTTGTAAATTATCATTAACTGTAGCAAAGTTTCCCCGCATTGCTACATCACCTTCTTTAAAATCAATATTGCAACCTATCGACTCTATTACTCCCCTTCCAACATAACTGCCATCTTTGAAATTATAACCTAGCATATTAAATACCGCTATATCAGATTGTGGAGCTATTCCCTTTCCCACAGTGATGACTTGTCCCATACAACCCTTCCTACTAAGCGAGTCCATATATGGTGTATAGGCTGCTTCAAGTGGTGTCAAATCATTTAAGGAAGGATGTGGGAGATCACCAACACCATCAAGGAGAACATATACAATCTTGATATTATTGTAGACTTCAGAAGACATACGCATCAGGATGGTTACTGCTAAATTTATCTGTAGTGGAAAATTTCAGCGATCACCTCGTGGTTGTAGAACAAATTAATTCTTTGAATTTGTTGAACAGAAAATATTATTACCATTTTCTACAAGATGATATATTATTTTTTCCCTGGCTCAACTATGAATTTATAAGATTAGATAATTAGAGATGTGGATTTTAGGGAATGTTTTTATTTATATATGTATATATAAGTATATATATGTATACGGACCTTTTGTAGACTATAAAATTTGTGATTCAGATCGATATTGACAATAGTGTTTGCAACCGGAGGAGAATTATTTTATAGTTTTTCTAGATGTATATCTTCTGAATATATCGTCATCTCCATCTTCACTTGCCAGAATGAATCTCCATTTTTTCTCCTGAGCTTGTCTTATGCCTATTCTTGAAGCGGAAATTATTCTTTGAGGCTTTATTCCATATTCTATACGGAGTGCTGTTATTGCGTTTGTCATGTCCTCTCCGTTTAGAGATTTGTCGATACATAATGCCTGCGTAAGTTTTCCCGGGCCTGAAGACAATGACAATTCGTCATCGGTATTGCGCAAGAGCTTCATAATAGATATACCTTCCAAAGGTTGTAATGCCCTAATAAGAACTGCACCTGCTTTAACTTTAGAGTTTCTTGCACATACATTTACACAGTAATAATTTCCGTAGGTAAAGTAGATATACGCACGACCAACCTCTCCAAACATTGGCGTATTTCTGGAGGTAATTCCTTTGTATGCATGGCTTGCCGGATCATCATCAAAACCATATGCTTCAGTTTCTACAATAAGACCTGACAATCTGTATGTCTTATCTTTTGATTTATTAATAATACGAACTAGTTTCTTTCCAAGTAAATCCTTTGCAACAAGTTCAGTAGATCTGTGGTAGAACCTCTTGTCTGGGATATTTGAAGAATACTCTTTGAAATTCCTAAGAGACATAGAAACGTCAGGTCTGGATAACAAATATGTGGTTTTCGATCAGTAATAAGGGTAAACAGTCTATTCATATCGATGAGCTAACAGCAGCGGCAATGTCCATTTAATATGTCTATAAACAATCATGTATATCAATAGTGGAAGTACATTTCCATGTTCGATTTTTTCATATCCGCTATAGGCATACTGGCTAGCATATTTGCCCTATCAAGTACAGTGCCACAAATAGTTAAGGGTCTGAAGACTAAGAAGTTGGATGATTTATCTGTTTGGCTGATATTGTCCTTAATCGTTGGGCTATCATTATGGGTAGTATATGGAATAGGTAGAAGCGATCTAGTGATCAGTGGAGGAAATATGGTAGGAGTAGCATTAAACCTCGTACTGCTTATTCTAAAATTTAAATATTCAAGAAATCCTATTAGTTAAAATCACACTGGCATTAAAAAGAAGTCCCTATTTTAATATCTTGAAGACAGTAGAAAAACTTACAAAGCATAGCCTGCTTCGGTCATTTAGTGCTCCTACCAAATGGATAATGATCGATTCTCTTTATTATTCTCCTTCTACAGAAAAAGCATTAGGTATATCAATGATTTACACAACGAACTATCTATAATGACAATATCAATAAATTTTCATTCTATAGTGTAGCAAAAATAAAAGAAGGAAATTGTGCTATTCTTCTTCTTCTTCTTCTTTATCATTATTTTGTTTATCTTCATCCTCCTCTTGTATTGCTTCAAATGTTCGGGATTTGCTAATTTCTTCATAGCCAACTGCAGATGCAGTGCTATTGATGCTAAAAACACCAGGCTCTGAATCTGAATCAATTTCCCATGTAAATGAAATGATCCCGTCGTCGTCATCATCAAATTCTTTAGTCTCTCCAGAAGGATATGTCACAATACCATCGATATCAGCATATTCTATAGGTTCATCTGTGGCTGTATCAAATGCTGTAACTGTTACAGTCTGCTCATGACCTAAGCTGATTGGATCTTTAGATACTTCGATTTGTATGTTGATTGGTGATTTTTGGTCTTGTCTTTTAGAAGAAATAGTAATGTTATCGTTTGGTACAGGCGAAGAAGCAATATCTTTGACAAGGACATTTACTATATCAGTATCTATCAAATCTTGCTTATCGCTAACTGTCAATTCAAATGAAAACATACTATCTACAGATACAGAGGGAGAAGTTAAAGTCAACACAGCTGCATCTGGTCGGGATAATGTCTCCCAAAGGGGAAATCCTCCAATCTGTTTCCAAGAATAATTTAAACTGTCACCAAGGTCAGGATCCATACTGGCGATACCTGAAAGAGATAGAGACGTATTTTCATTTACTTCAAAGTCTGCTCCCGCTTTAGCAATTGGGGGATTATTACTAGGAGATAAAGAAGTATTGGTCCTAGGTAAATCTTCGACTTGAACGTTGATAGAGTCAGCTGACGTTAAACCGTTGTTATCAGTAACGGTCAATTCAAATGTAAATGTAGTGTCTGAAGATATGCTAGGAGCAGTAAACGTCCAAATTTTTGTTTCCGCGCCGCCGAGAGTTACCAAGGGATGAGGATTCTGTTTCCAACTATAAGACAAAATAATACCGTCAGGATCAATGCTTCCAGAAGCATTCAAAGCAATAGGTGAACCTTCATTAACTATCAAGTCTTTGCCTGCATCTGCTATTGGTGGAATTGGTTTTAGCTGTTTTTTTCCGTCTTCAAGTGAGGTTGTGTTTCTAAAACCTGAGGTATTGTTTTCGCTAAATGAAGGAGCAAGAAGTAGATAGGGTTTGGTATGATTAGCATAATCTATCTCTGCTTCTGCAGCAGAGAGGGCTGACTCAATATTTGACTGAAAGCGTTTTGATGCCATTACAATAGACGAATTCCTTGTTTCAATTGCTAGCGAGTCATTTTTTTCATCAGCTGGTACCCTTCTAGCATCAATATATCTATTGCTCGCATTTGTTAATGGATCTCCTTCCACTTCAGCTACTCCAGTAACATTTAGAGAATAATATTTTGTCGAACCTGGGTTGTCTCCACACGATACTTTTGCAGTTAGTTCATTATTTCCTTCTTCTATCATATGATACCCTCTAGTATACACAAAAGACCATTTTGAATAATCATTTTCTCCATCAGGTCCTATAGCTGTCGCATTTTGAAATGGTTTTAAATCGTTCCAATCCAAATAAACCTGACATGGAGCAGTACCATTATCTGTCGATTCACCTGAGACACTAAGTTCACCAACTGGAACTTCTTGACCTTGGTAATGCGAGTTAATTTTGATACCTGGGATGCTATATGCCTTCCCATACATAGAATTACTAGCAACGATTAAGAAAACTACTAATACCAAAATAAAAAAAATCGAATGTTTAGTATTAAAATCAATAATACTATTCATAGCGAGACATTAAACAAAGAAAAGAATACTTTTAACTAGAGTTGTTAAAAGACCTAGAGCTGAGGTCTAATATATACAATCTCTACTCAATTGAAACAATAATTTGTGCTAAATGATACACATAGTTTAGTAATTTTAATTCCACTACATATTCTAATTTCCATTGATCAATGAACTGAGAAGAAGTTATTACAATGAGATATGAATAACGTCTAGCTTTATCAATAATTATAGTGTCTAACTCAATTTTATCCCTGTATCCTTAGCAGCCAATGAAATGAAAATGATTAAATATGTATTAGAAAACCAAAGTAGTGCAATTATTGTAATCCAAACTAACTATACATATGATCTCATACATAGCATCATAGTCAAACAGACCACATGTGACAGGCGATTTATTTTTCATTCGGATCGTCTTGAATAGTCCAAGGAAACCATTTTCCAATTATCTTTGCCCAATCAATTTTTAGATAAAGATATAATATTATTCCTAGCACTATAATACTTGTAACGGCTCCGATAATCAAATAGATGGGTTCGGTAGAATCTGAACCTAGACTTTCTACGAATGGTCTTCCTAAAAAAACTGCTCCTAATACAATTATTTCATTCAAAAGAAATTTCCCAAGGAAGGTTGCAATCGCGAATTTCCAAGGATTGTACTTTGAAAGTCCAAGAGGAATATAGATCAGATCATCCGGTATAGGAGTAAGAGCGGCTATAAAGGCTCCCGGTCCACCATACCTACTCAGCAGCCTTTGAAGAGGAAGAATTCTTCTCTTGGTTGTGTTACTAAGAATGTTTCTACCATAATAACTCACATAGAATATTATCATTTTTGCTATAACTGCTCCAATTGCACTGGAAAGAGCTAAAATATGAGGATCAAGTTCTTTATTGAGAGCTGCTGTGACAAGTAGAGGAAAATAAGGGATCGGAATGAAAACTATGACGCTTCCAACGAAACTTATTAGTAGTATACCTATATATCCAAATTCAGCATAGAATGCAAAGATTTCGTCGATATTGACCAACCAGAATACCTCAATAGATATCCGTTATATCTAGTTGTTAGTCAATAGAGAGACAAGAATAGCCGAATTAATGATAACAAAGAGTAAGCATGAA
>DASQYF010000012.1:0-6532 GCA_035639375.1 Nitrososphaeraceae archaeon | reverse complement strand
GAAAAGAAGGAATAGTTAACGAAGGTAGATCTCTCTCATGTACCATCTCTTTATCATAAATAAGTTATTTCGCCATTATCCATATATAATTTAGTATATTCTTATATTGTTATTATGATAATCAGATTAACTGCAGACAGTAGATTATTTGGTCAATTACCAAATGGAAGCCGTGAAATAATTATAATTCTATTTCTTATTCGGTGATTGCATTTTTTGCTATTGCAGCTGCACCAGCAATAGTACAGTTGTAATTCCTAATCTGACGGAAAATCAATTGTCTGCCAAGAATAAGACAAAGTTGTTCAGTATGCAGTACGAAAAACTGCAATGTCATGACAGGATCCACTATCTGGTCAATAAACACATCAAATAGTAATGGCTGCTCTACCAAAAAAGAGGATAAGATTTATCTTGTTCTAGCAACATTCACTGCAAGATATCCAGTTGAAGTAGTTGTGATTCATGGATACACACCCTCTCAGACACCTGATCAAGCACATATAAACGCTGAATGCTTCATTTGGTAATGGAAAGAAAATTTGGAATCTCTTTGATAAAAACTCCATAAATTCACCGATCAATGCAGGTTCATTTGCATTTGCAGATAATGTACTAGCATTCATACATTAGAAGGAAAACCATTTACATTAACCTACACTGATGATGCAATGGCGAAATCACTAAACATATAAAATATCACAATGCACCAATTCGTTCGTTTAATGCTGTAAGCAAAATTTGCATAGAAGCATAGCACCATCAATTATACTGTAAAACTCTCTTCTATACTTGCCATAACGTTTAGCTGAACGAGATATGTTAAAACCTCCTACAATATTAATACAGAGGCCTTCTGTATACATTATCCACAGCAGCCTTCTTCAATTTCTTCTTTGTTCTAGAATCTGTTATTATTACAGATTCTTGAAACTGCGTATGACTTGCGCTTGGTGCTCTGTCAGTATTATCTATCAGACTAGATATTATTTATTTAGGAATTTGCTTATAGGATAGATATTCCCTTATCATTTTCCTCCTTTTAACAACGTCAAATTCCATAACGCATGTTACCACTGTATAGAGGTGTAATAATACTAAAAATTTTATACATTTATGAACTTGACTGTTAGAGAAATGTGTTCAGTTAGGAGAGGCTATAATATATAATAAAATCTAAAAGGCTGTTAAAAGAAGTTAGAACCTTGATGGTTAAAAGAACAAACCTTGTGTAAGTTGTCTCTAAAAATTCAAGTTACTTTGATATAAATGATGCATTGATAAGAGAAAAGTAATAATAAGATTTAAGCGTTTTATGCCTAATATAATAAACTAATATGGTACTTGAAAATCTTTTGTATAACAGGAGGATTTTAACATGAATAATATATAATTTTTTGTTGTTGTATTAAAACTATTAATTTGCATTTAAATAAATTCAAAACTATAATTATATGATAAGTATTGAATACTAGTAGAATTTTCATTGCTGTAGATGCATCGAGTAAAGACATTATCGAAAACATACAGCATAAAATACAACTTTCCGCTGGCTGGAATAATCAACTGCTAAAGCCAGTATCTAAACAGAGTTTTCATTTTACTCTAATCTTTCTTGGTGAAGTGACGATCAATACTATTGACATAATCAAGACTAAGCTATCAGAAATAGAATTTGAACCAGTTAAAATTATCTATACTGGTATCGGGGGTTTTCCAGATTCTAATGCTGCCAGAGTAATTTGGCTCGGAGTAGATGCGGAAGGTAGCCGAAAACTTATTGGCCTTGCTGAAAAAGTAAGGTCAAAAATGAAAGATATAGGTTTTATGCCGGACAAAGCTTTTACACCACATATGACGCTTTTTCGTACAAAGAGAGGAAAGTTAAAGATAACAACCAACTTGTTGTCAGAGTATGATCGCATAACCTTTGGTTCAGAGATTATTGATAAAGTCCATCTCAAACGAAGTGATCTCACTTCTTCAGGTCCCGTTTATACAGATATATTTACGGTGAATGCTTCTGACTGACATAAACTGTATTACTTCCCAAGCATTACAGCTCTGTCGACCATCATCTAAAGATGTACAGCGCTTAACAGCAATTGCAGAGGAAGCAATGAAAGTCGTAAGACAATATTCCTCTCCAATCATAACAGATGTAGTATTTGGTGGGTCCTTTGCGAAAGGTACCTGGTTAAAGCAAGAAGATATTCACGATAAAAGTGGAAACTCTGAGGAAAGTGCTGATATAGACATCTTTGTAAAAATTGATGTTTCGCTTCAATATGAAGAATTCGATGAGCTTGCCAAGCAGATAGGAAAACAGTCACTTAGCGAATATAGTCCGCGTCTACGCTATTCTAGTCATCCATATGTTGAAGCACATGTTAAAGGAATTAGAGTTAATGTTGTGCCCTGTTATAATGTAGAAAAAGGTAAATGGAAAAGTGCTGCCGATAGGTCACCATTCCATACAGAGTATATCAAGGCTAATTTAGATGATGAAAAGAAAAATCAAGTAAGATTATTGAAGAAATTCTTTAAATCAATTGGAGTTTATGGAGCTGAAATCGCTACTGCTGGTTTTAGTGGTTATGTTACTGAGATTTTAATTTTAAAATATGGTTCATTTGAGTCTGTATTAAAGGCAATATCAAATATAAGAGAAGATAAAAATATAATTTCTATCGGCAAGTTTGATGAGGACATTTTAAAAATTTTTCAAAGTAAACTTATAATAATCGATCCAGTTGACTGTAGAAGAAATTTAGGGACTGCAATTTCTGAAGAGAATATTGGCAAGGCTGTACTTGCAGCTAGGGCATTTTTAGAAAATCCATCACTGGAGTTTTTCAGAGAAAAGAAGGAAAAATATGAGTCTTCTAAGAAGCTATATTCAAATTTACTCATAGTCGAATTTATTTATAGCCAACGCAGTCCTGACATTATTTGGGGACAGCTAAAGAGAAGTCTTAATGCAATTTCAAAACAACTACGCATTGCTAATTTTCGTATAATTCGAAGCATTAGTGATATTGATGGAAAAGGACATGCAGCGCTTGTATTTCTGTTAGAAACAATTTCTCTGCCGCAATACATGACAAGAACAGGTCCTCATATTTTCAGGAGAAAGGACACTTCCGAATTCATCTCAGAGAATAAAAAAAAATCTTTGTTGATGTGGGTGAATAATGAAATGAAGGTTGAAAGTTTGGTCGAGAGAAAAACAATAAATGCAAAAGAGTACGTAGAATTTATCTTGACTAAAAAAAAAGATACAGGGATTACTAAGGGACTGACAGAAGATATTCAAAAGACACATCAAATTTATACAGGGGATGAGAAAGAAATACACGGATTAGTAAAGAATGCAATCTACAAACTTGTCACTACCGATTCCCGTGTTTTCAGATAGAATTAATGTGGATTCGCCAAAACTTTCTACTATTATTTGTTATCCGCATTTTAGTGAAAGAGAATATTCTAATCGTTTAAAAGAAATATATTCGCATGGAATTGATTTCATATTTTCTGTTGGTCGAACAAAGATTGGTAGCATAGCGATCGCAGGTAAAGGTTGTGTAAGTCTAGTGGTAAAAACTCAGATCAAAAATAGAATATGTGCTCTAAAGATAAGGAGAACGGACGCAAGTAGGAAAACGATGGACAGAGAGGTCACTTTACATCGAATAGCAAATTCAGCTGGTGTCGGGCCTAGTATATTAGACTATTCAGAAAACCTCATAGTAATGGAATACATCGATGGTTTGAGCATAATTAACTGGATAAATCATCTAAATATCAATCCAGAACAGCTTCGAAATGTTGTTAACAGCACGATGGAACAATGCTATAAATTAGATAAAGCACATTTAGATCATGGTGAATTAAGTCGTCTAGATCACCACGTAATTGTGTCGCTATCTGATACTGCCAACATCATAGACTTTGAAAGCTCTAGTATGAAAAGGAGGTTATGCAACGTAACAGCTGCAGCCCAGTCACTATTTCTAAGTGGACCAGTTTCAAAAAGAGTGAATGAAATATTACGTCTTCCGGAAAGAGAAAGAATAATTAAAGCGTTGAAGATCTACAAGAACGATCAAACCAGAAACAACTTTGATAACATCATGAGCATCTCAGTCAGATAGTTATCCTAGAATATAGTTTAAGTTTCAACATAGTGATCCTAAGTGGAAAAGGACAATATCTAAATATCAATTTCACATGCCTCATTGTTAGCAGTGGTAGAAAAGGCAAGGATAAACAGTGCTAAACCTATACATATTCAAGTCCTGAGAATATCACTTGTTGCTATAGTTTCAGTCGTTATCTTTGAGTTTTGTGCAGGGATTATTGCGAATAGTTTATCGCTGATTACCGATGGTGCTCATGCATTACTTGATGCCGCAATTACTGGAATTTTACTTATCGCGGCTAGGCTTGCTCTAAAACCGAGGGATGTTGAACATACTTATGGTCATGGAAAAATAGAAACTGTTGGCGGTTTCATTGGGGGCGTTGCACTATTCATATTAGCAATTTTTGTTATATATGAGGCATTAGCGAGAATTACAATTGGAGTAGGTGATAGTTCACTTGTTAAACCAGGCATGTTAGGATTTGCTGCTGTCATATATACCTTATCAGTTGATGGCTTTAGACTAGCGCTTCTACAATATGCTACTAAACGGGCCGAAAGCATAACTTTGAAAGCCGACTATTACCATGCGTTTACAGACCTTTTGTCCACAGGGATTGTATTGTTAGGCCTATGGCTTGTTACAGTAGGATTTAATAACGGCGATTCAATTGCAGCAATAGTTCTTGGAGTATTTCTTGCTTACCTAAGTTTTACATTTTCCTATCGATCTGCACTAGATCTGACAGACACCATATCGCCAAAGCTGGTTTTAAAAGTAAAGGAGGCTGCCTATAACACCAGTGGTGTTTTAGAATGTAAAGATGTTAAGATGCGCAGAGTTGGAAGAGAAACTTTCATTGATGCAATAATAATTCTTAGAGCCAATATGAGTTTTGAGAATGCCCACAATATAAGTGCAGAAGTAGAAAAGAATATTTCCGAGAGCATAGGTGGCAATCCGAACATTGTAATCCATTTCGAGCCAATATGGAGTTCAGATCTACCCTTAGAATCAATTATTGAGACAGCTGCCCTAAATATCAAAGGAGTAAAAGGCATTCATAACATTTTAGTTTCCAGAGCAGATGCCGGTCAAGTGATAAATGTCTCAGTGCATATCCAGGTAGACAGGTTTACAAAATTGATCGATGCTCATTCTATTGCTAATTTAGTAGAAGATTCTGTGAAAAAAAATATCAGAGCAGTGCAACATGTTGTAGTTCATCTTGAGCCCTTGATGCCAGGCGTACAAGAACTAAGGATCATCAAGGATAAACCGATGGAAGAATCTATAAAAAGTATCATTTCCAGCCGACTAGATATTAAACACATTGGTAGCATTATAATATACAAAACAAATGAAGATATCTTAAAAATTGACATAAATTGTGTCTTCCAAACATCTGGAGAGACCATAGAGGAAATTCATGAGAAAGTTTCACAACTTGAGAGAGATATACGTACACGTTATCCAAATGCAATTGTTACCATACATGCAGAACCATCGTAAATCTTATTGGGTACTTTACTTCTATCATTAATTTAGTTCATCACACGGTTTGTTTGTACATAAAAAGAAATCTTACGGTAGTTAAAGATTCTCTTATTGTCAGTATCCATAAAACTCCTAAAATTTCTGTCATAAATTTATACTAGCAATAGAATTGAAAACTAGTGGATCCGATTAATATATCATTTGCCTATCTCTAATCCTTGTCATTGTAATCATTCTACAAATTGTGTACCGTTCCTAATGATGGTTCTACTTACCATTGCGCATCTTCCCCATAGGGTCTTGGAGTATAAGTCTAGTCTAGTATAGCAAGACAAATTGATTATATTGGAAGTGTCTGATTTCATACCGCTATTGATTCAACTACTACTAACGATGATACCAATATACGATGACTACCAACAATAAGAAAAAATTTAGGCATAACTAAATATTCCAGAATTGAAAGACCTTCTAATATTAAATAGAATAAACATATTTTTGGACAAGGAGAAGGAATCACGGGGCATATGCCAAAGACGCCAAAATGTATTTACAATCATCAAACTCCAGAAAAAGTAAGATATTAGCAGTGGCTATGGAAGTAAATGAAGATATCGAAGTTATAGAGAATTTTCAAGTGGGCAGAAATCCTGTAGGGAATATCATAATGGAAGTACATGTTAGAAAATAAAGAAGGAATAGCAAGAGACAAAATTGAAAACAAACGCCATTTTTGATAATATATATCAATAATACCTTTTCTGGTATGCTTGCATACGTTAATATAATTATAATATGTTCTAATACATAAGGTTAAGAGGACGATAGAAAATAATGTCATCATCAGCAAGTGGATTTATTAAAGCAATAGAATCAGGTTCAAAGCACCT
>DASQYF010000011.1:0-3705 GCA_035639375.1 Nitrososphaeraceae archaeon | reverse complement strand
ACAACAATAGGGTTTGGATTCTTAGCCAGTATTCTTCCTATTGCCCTTGAGGCTGAAGGTTTTCCAAGTGCTTTCGCCAGATCTCCGTAAGTGGAAAGCTTTCCTGCGGGTATCTTTAAAAGCAGCTCATAAACATCATTGTCTTTTATCATGCTTTTGGTGACAATTTTGCTTCTCTTCGTTGAGAACATATACAATAAGAGAAAGAACAACTATTTAACTTGGCAAGTTTGCCTGCCTGACCATATCAAGTATTTTGTAAGTAACTTATGTATGAGAAGAGAATCAGCAGCATTTAGATGTAGAAGGTATTGTGAAGCTGTCCCTTTTCAAAATGGATATGTCGTTGAAGCTGGCAAATTGACTAACCAGGCTATTAGAATAGATGTGACGGTAACCTATTAGGTAATATACAATATTTATTAGGTACAGTATGGTATATTTTATTCTACTCCTATGTGGTTTGGTAGACAGCCTTTGCAATGCGTATGTTCAGAACGCGGTCTACTCTTAAAGGAAAGAGAAAAACATATTGATAATAATATTATCATGTCTTCTTCCAGTCCAGAAGAATGTTCAAAATGTGGTTCTTTACTGTCAAATACTCTGAAAAGAATAAAATTGAAATCAGCAGTAGAGGAGCAACAACAAAGCAATATAATAATACGATCGCATGGTTTATCCTCTTTGTCATCATCACTCATATTTGTTGATACTGGAGAAGGAAATAGTTCAAACATTTATCAGTATGTAAATTTTGCACGACAGTACTGTCTAGGTATTAAAAAGCTTTTACAGAGTATAATCGTAAGCACAGCGTTCACAATCCATCAAATAGAAAATATTATCATTTACTATTTACATAACGTTATCCAGCAATTTAATGCTAAAGGTCAGCTATTTTCCAACTGAAGTACTGCCTATGATCTTAATTTTATCCCAACAAAAATTGAATGATCTATTAATTGACCAGCTTGGTTCTTCTTTTTATAAAGATAATCAGAAGCAGCAGAAGAAAATATACAATGATCAACTATGGTAATAAAAGGATGGTTATTTGATGCTTATCCACTTGACAACAGAATGGTTTTTTGGATAAAGCAAGAGAATGGCAATACTATTAGGTTAGTAGACAATTGCTGGAGTCATTCAATTTACGTTGCATCAGATTACATCAACAAGTCAGAGCTTGAGAAATTAATATTAAAACAGCAGCAAGAAGGTAATAATTCTGAACTAATAAAGAACTATGAATTTATATCAAAATATGAAAAGATTACCGACATCAGAAGGTCTGATGTTTTAAAATTAACTTTATTGGATCCTACAAAAGCACTTACATTAGCACGAAGGATTGAGAGATTTGATAAGTTTGGAAAGTTAAGGCTATATAATGTTGATTTATTGCCAGCACAATCTTATTTCTATGACCATGATATTTTTCCACTTGCTTTTTGTGAGGTTTATAATAATACGAATAGTGATAATACTACTTGTTCAAAATTAAGTTGGAACATTAAAGAAGATAACGATGTCTGGTCAATAGACTACCAGATGCCTCATTTTAAAATTATTCATCTAGATATAGAATTAAATAAAGAAGGAAAAATACCAAAACACACTGATAGAATAGCTTCTATCTCAATTAAACAAAATGGTGGTGAAGATATTGAAATCAGGAATGAATCAGAACAAGACATGATTGACGAACTTAGATCTGAAGTAGCAAAGATTGATCCTGATTTTATATTTACTGAAGATGGTGATTCATTCACTTTTCCTTATCTAATTCATAGAGCTGAATTTAACAATATGGAGTTGATTCTGGGCAGAGAAGGATCAGTACCAATAAAGAAACCTGTTAAGGAGGGCATATATTATTTTTCATATGGAAGAATATATTACAAACCAGCTACCCAAGCGATACTTGGTAGAATACATCTAGACAAATCTAATTCCTTTCTATGGAATGAATCATCAGGATTACAAGGTCTATATGAAATAGCTAGAATTTGCAGGATGCCTTTACATACTACATCTAGAGCTTCAATAGGAAAGTGCTTGAGCAGCTTACAGTTTTATTATGCTACTACACAAAAAGATATTCTTATACCATGGAAGCCAACATTAACTGAACACTTCAAAACGTTTGAGGAATTGCTTATTGCAGATAGGGGCGGATTTATCTTTGAACCTGAAACAGGAGTACATGAACAAATTGCTGAATTTGACTTTGTTTCGCTATATCCTAGTATTATACTAAAAAAGAATGTGTCTGCAGATACTATTCAATGTAGTTGCTGTCCAGATTCAAAGGTAAGGATTCCTGAATTAGATTACAACATATGTGAGAAAAGAATAGGAATAATACCATTATCTTTGAAGATTGTAATAGATAAACGCAGTCGGTACAAACAGCTATTAAAATCTCCTCTTATATCTTCAGAGTTAAAGTCAATTTATGATGCCCGACAGAACTCATTAAAATGGATATTGGTAACTTCTTTTGGCTACCTAGGATTTAATAACGCAAAGTTTGGTAGAATTGACGCTCATATAGCTGTATGTGCGTTTGACCGACAGATTCTTCTACAAACAGCAAAGATAGCAGAAAGAGATGGATTCAGAATTTTGCATGGTATTGTTGATTCGTTATGGATAAAACAAAAAAAGAAGAAGAATACGGCAATAACAAAACAAGGCTATTTAGAATTAAAAGAATCAATAGAAGAACAAACAGGTTTTGCAATATCATTTGAAGGTATATACAAATGGATTGCATTTGTACCTTCTAAAATAAACAATCAGTTACCAGTACCAAATCGCTATTTTGGAGTATTTGAAGAAGGTAATAGTTTGAAAATAAGAGGATTGGAAGCAAGACGACATGATACACCGCCATTCTTCTCTAAATGTCAGCAAGAGATTCTGGAAATAATGGCTAGAGGAAATAGTATTACAGAAGTCAAAGCATTAATGCCAGAGATATCTGATGCTTTTAGAAAATATTCACAGCTTTTAAAAGAAAATAAAGTTCCTCTTGAAGATCTGGTCTTTACAAAGCAAACTTCAAAGAATTCAAATGAATATCAAATAAACAGAAATACTATAGAGAATGATGCAATACAGCAACTTGATATCGAAGGTAAAAGTCTCAAAGCTGGACAGATTTTAAAGTATGTCATAACTGATTATTATAATAGGAAGAAATGTTCAAAAAACAATAGAAGGAGAACAATACCTGTAGAGTTAATCAATGAAAAAACTACTACTGTCTTCTATGATGTGAGAAAGTACATTGAATTGCTTGCAGAAACTTGCAATTCTGTCACTCAACCGTTTGGCTATGCTTTTTAACTAAGATAATAAATCATTCTTCCTATATTATTCATACACTTGATAGCATTGAATTTTTCCTAATAGGAGAAGATTATATTTTTGTTATCAGAAAGCTAAAGACATACATACTGAGTATCCTCTTATGTCTTTATCAGTTGCTATATCTTTGAACATTCAGATAAGTTACTGCCTCTGTGTCATTATATTGCATTGGTAAATATTTTCTTTTTAGTTTATTCATAAAGAAATGCATTATTACTTATTGTTCTATCCTTACTCTCCTCATATCATCATCCTTTCATAAATCCAAGGGTAAATCCGCTGCTGACATACTACCAGTTAACGGGATACCAAAGATAGTCATTG
>DASQYF010000010.1:0-3195 GCA_035639375.1 Nitrososphaeraceae archaeon | reverse complement strand
AGTAACAGCGTTGTAATAGTTTCTTTTTCAAAGTCTATCACTCTATATTGCGGCTCTGTTCACTTAACTACCACCTTTTTTCAATCTCCTTGTTCTGCATATTAACGAACAGATTAAACCAATTCATTATATGTTGTAACTTGCATTTTTGTTTCATACATGGAAAATAATCATCAAAACATTCAGTTCTATCCTTTATGTACTGAATTGTCCTTTCGATAACACTTTTCTCATATGAAGAATGAAGATGATGTCTTATCTTCAAGAACCTGCATGCTTGAGGATACCAAGTACCACCATCGGTCGATATCCTATGTTTTCCATATTTTCTAATTAAATTTTGAAGGAATTGCTCTGCAACAAGCATGTTTCTTTCTATTGAAATACGAATACCAAGGATTATCTTATCTATTGGTTCAATTGCAATCCACAGCCATACAAATTCATTACGAACTTTGAGCAATGTTCCATCTATAATAAATTCTGATAATACCTTCTTTCTCTTTTGAGATATTATCTTACTTGGCTTATATCGTTGAATCCAGTTCCAAATAGAAACATGGTTTCTCTTGATAAATGGAGATAAATGTTGTGATGCTTTTCGAAGTGATAGACCTGAAAAATATAACTTTAATGCATAGTAGATATACTTTGAAGATGTTCTATTTCTTTTGAACATAAAGGGAATTAGTATATTGAAAGCTATAGGTTTAACCTTAAGTGAACAGAGCCGCAATATAGAGTGATAGACTTTGAAAAAGAAACTATTACAACGCTGTTACTAAATCAATCAGCAATATCGCCTTTACCATCATTATCATAAATTTGTGACTCTTCTATTGTGTAGGTATTGCTCTTATAAGGTTGGCTTGGTAAGTTAGATTGCAATGATATCTTCTTAAAAAGACCAGCATTATCCATAATGCTATTTGTGAAATGGCGGAGTAGATTATCATAAAGTCTGTTAGCTTCTTCTAGTATCATATCCCTATAATCCTCAATATGTGATAGTAGTGATAGTAGTGAGTCTTGTGCGGGTGTTGATGTTGATGACAATGATGTATTATTGACTAGAACATTATTATATTTGTCTGGGTTTCTTCTTACTGCCTCAATTACTGATGCAACAGCAAATTGTAAGAGTGTTTTACCATCTGTTAGTAACTTATTAACCTCTTCTTCAACTGTGTTTTTGATCTTGAGATATTCTTCATTATTGTCCTTGAACTGGCTAATAACAGTCTCTAATCTTGATATGTCGTTATTGAGATTTTCTGCCTCTTGTCTTTTGCGTTCACATAACATATGATAGGAATTCACTAATGCGTTAGCGCTTGCTATTTCATCGTTCGCTGAATGCAGATGCTTCTCTGATAGTTGTATTTTATATTGCATCTTATCTACTTGTTCTTCAACCTGTTCATAGAGACTTTCCATATAAGGAAGCTTATTTGCAGCAATATCTACAGCATTATCTACTTGCTCTATACTCATGCCTTTTTCCTTTATTAGTTTTCGATATAACTTCAAAATTGGCTCTAATTTGCCATTTGTTTCTTTGAATATTGAATTGAGTATAGTGAGTCGGTTCAGCTTGCAATACTCTCTATACAATTTGGTTGCTTCTGGGTCTCTCAAATTTAGTGCGATAGCGACTTCTACTGGTTTCTTGCCTTTAGAAAATAATGTGTTGGCTTGGGAAGATGTCTCTTCTTGCTGTTGCTTGTCTTTGTACTTCTGTCGTCTGGCTTCTTCTTCCTTTACGATAGCATGTATGTCACGGGGTGACATTTTCATTATTTGTGCAATTTCGGCATATGTCTTGTGTTGATTAAAATATAGATCTATTACACGCTTTCTTCTCTCATCAGTTAACTGCAAACTAATATCTTATAATATAAATAACTGATACTTAAAAAGGGAACGATTCTGATACCATTTGCTTTCAACTATATTTCCTTATTACCATCTACTTTCCTCTGTATAGCAGCACTCCGTAAAGGGCTAAACTTTGAGCACATTTAAGATTTCACAATTATAGCATTCAAAACTATAGGGAAAAATGAACAAAAATGACAGCAATATCATTGAACTGATACATTTGAATTACGCCAAGAATAAAAGCCATCTTAATAACACAAATGGGAGATCTATAGCTTCTGAAGACTCTTTATTTGAACTTTCAGAAGAACAAATTGCATTAGGAAGAAAACCAGATCAAGATCAGTAACAATTAATATTGTACTTGTGACTGTACCTGGGATCCAGTATTACCAACCGCATGCAGTAGCTAGCTCATTTTCAAGATTGTCTGGTATTGGCCCACGGAATAATTCTAATATTTTAATCACACCTTGACCACGTGGACACAAGGCACCTTCCATTACTTGCTTTCCTTCCGACGTCAATGCATTTCCATCTGGTGTTGCCAGGGTGTCACATGGTTGCGATATAAAACCATAACGATGAGCATCATTACATACTCCTGTCCAGTCAAGACCTTCATAATATCTATTATCGATCGGTTGATTGGGTGATGGGTTTGTTTCATCTAAGTCTTGCGTACCGTTATCACTATTACTTGAATCACGATCTGTAGGTGTCTGGGAACCATCAGAGGCAGTACTATCACTATCTGAACAATTATTGTAGCCAGCATTATATCCTTGCATAAATTCATCAGTATGGAAGCTTGCCCCTTTTCCCGGTTCGTTTATGTATCTATCTGACGGATCAGATATACCTGCATCATCGCATCCATGATCGTATCCTGAATCATATGGTGATTTACTACCAGCATGTGCTAATTGTAATTGTGGTGCTAATACAGGCGCTATGAGTAAGGTTGTTGAAAAAGATGCTATCAAATAATACTTAAAATGCATATAGGTATTTCTATATGACATACGGTTGCTAACTATGCTTTAATTTTTAAACTTTGAGTCTAAGATTCAGAACAAGTGGTGGAAATTGAAGTTATTGTGTCACATTCAGCGCAATAAACCGATTTATATAAAGAATATGCATATCAATCTAGGTTGTCTTTTGGCTTCGGTGGCAGCAACGAAGATTCTACTATTAAAAAGCCCCTTACAGATGGAGATGATTTAGAAGAAATTAATAAAATGACTGAAATCAGCTCACTATTATCAAAAGCGCAAAATTTAGAAAGGTCTGAACTAATCTCATTATTTT
>DASQYF010000009.1:0-4535 GCA_035639375.1 Nitrososphaeraceae archaeon | reverse complement strand
TCTGAAAGTTTTCTAATTTCTTCTATGGTTGGAGCCCTATCATTTGCTGCTTTCCTTCCACTTGGAATACCCCGTGTTATTCTCTTCCAATTAATAATCGGAGCATCACTGTTCATTTCTACAAATAGCTTTGTCGCTTTGTAATAATTGCTAATAGTAGAATACGATATTTCGCCTTTTCTTGCTCTTTCCTTTTGAAAGGCTATAAATTGTATAATACAGTTCTGAGCCCATTGTGGAATTTGTTTTGCTTTTTCTAAAAATTCTTTGGATTGTTGTTCCAAATTACCGTCAAGCTTGAGGAAGTCCAGAAGTACCTTTAATCGTCTTGGATACTGCCTCCTTGTTTCTAGAGCTTTTAAAGCATAAAGAAAAACAGACAATGGATGACTTTCTTCTTCCTTATACTGTGTTGATAATGCCAACTATTCCCAAGGTATTATTGAAGTGGGCCGTAAATAAGCATCGTTATCAAAATGGGCCGGGTCGGATTCGAACCAACGACCCCCGCCATGTCAAGGCGGTATCTTAACCAGGCTAGACCACCGGCCCCTGTATTTAATTTGAAATTTCCAATGACCTAAATATATATTCGCCGATAAAGTTAAAACTACCTTTAATTGAAACTCGAGCAGTCCTTTCAAATACCTCAAGAGAATACTCGAAGTCATCAAACAGCTTTCTGACCAATTTCATGCTATTATTACATCTACATCATAGTAGGGTCATAGACATTATGGTTATGATTATATCCAATTAGGAAAGAAACTGCCAGGAATATCTAATTGCCTCTTAAATTTTATTCATTACAGAAAGTTGCTAATTGAAGATTGAAGTTTATAGGTATTATTGATGGTATAGAAAAGAAGTCAAAACAAATTATATATTATTGATTTGATAGATTGTCAAATAAGGTGAATTTTTTTATGATGATATCATACAGTAATCAAAAAACCAGTAGGGTCTGGTTAAAAATAACTTCTCTGAAGTATAAAATATTATTATTTTCAAATATCCATTCTTTTACTAATTTACCTTACTATAGTTCAATGAATTAAGGCAATAAGTGGAACAAAAATACTCTACTATATAGGGGATAAAAAGCCAGAAAATTTAGACACGACGAAAATTCTCCGTGTCATGTGAGATTTGAGCTTCATACAGGTATACTTCAATGACGTCAGTCTTTGAAGATTGTATGATTCAAAACCTCTGTTTGCCTGTAGAGCAAATGAAAAGGCATTGTTGGGCAAGTATCCTTATAAATGATGATCTTCAAATAACTCTACTTATGTCTAATTATACTAAATCAATGGTATATCTATATAGAAGATATATAAGCGAATTTTCAGATAAACAGATTTTAAAAAGAGGCCTGCTATCGAGGATGGAGTTGAACAATATCATAAATCATGAAAAGTTAATCGTATACAAAAACTAATTTATAGGAAAATTTCTGTAATATTATTGATAATATCAAATAGCGAGTTTATAATTTGCTTATTAAAATATTCCATGGTTATGAGTTTCTCCGAAGGATATTGTTTGAAAGTGTAGACAATATATAATCGTCTATTAATCGGTAATTTGATACGGCAGGCATAATGCGTTGAAATTTGGAGCTGATAGAATTAATATAAAAAGTGAGAAATTTAATCAGTTTCCATACTCTAGGAGTGATCCTGACGGTAAACCATTTAGCCTATATTATAATGATCTTGCACGATGGCTATTCATAACATTAACCTTTACTGGTCTTTTATCTACCGGTTGGTTTGGAATTCCACTTGCTCCTAAATATTTTTTATATTATAAGATTGATATTATCGCAGGATTATTCACTCTGTTTAGCGCTCTAGGCACTATTTGGGGAGTAATGGCGTATCGCGAATTTTCGCGAGCTGCCGATATGATAAACGCCACTAGAGACCTTGCACGTAAACTCGACCCTATGATAGGTGATTATGAATATCGTTCTTATAACCCTGAAACGAAAGAATATGAAAATGGATATGTTCCACTTGGGCCAATAGATTTCTGGGATAAGGAAACACAGGTTCCAAACTGGCTGGATAAGGGAAAATACTGGAATATTTTGCTTGGTCTTCAAACCAGCAATAAAGAAATTATGTTACAAGTAGTGCGAGACCGTGACCTTCCTTTTACCTCAGGTCGACGTAATGTTGCTGTTACTTTCAAAGAATTACTAGATGGGGCTCGATCTCCTCGCAAATTACGGCGACGCTATCGCTATAGAGTAAAAATTCCTCAATGGCTAGTAATTAACACTGAACGTGTTAGATTTGCCGATGAGAAACGAAGATTGGATTTAAATAATTTAGAATTAAGCTCACTTATAGCAGACCTTAACAGAAAGCTCGTGTTAGCTGCAGCTGAAATTATAGAACGCGAAAAACCTCGAATCCAATATCCATGGAAAACAACTACACTGGGAATTTATCTCAACAAAAGCCTGCCAATTCGAATTATATATAGACAGGTTATCAGGCATTTCCCCGGAACAAAAGAACATACCGTTGAGGATACAAATGAGAATCTTGCAAATATTAATGACGATGATTTGGTTGCTGCTATAATCCAAGTTGCATTACAGAAAGGAATATCTGAGCACAGGTTAGAAAATATTAAAATTCTTATTCGTTTTCTAAAAAACATTTATACCAAACAGGGAATTGGTGAAGGCTCAAGTGAATATCACAACTTACACCATAGTTTGGAGGTATCTTACATAAGCTTGCAAATGCTACCCAAAGAATTTCATGGCCACAGCTTCAATTCAAAAGATTACGAAATAATTCTTGTAGCAGGCCTTTTGCATGATTACGACCCTGACCAAATATATCTAAATACGGAAAACAACGAAACACAACAGCCGAAAGGCCCAAAAGTCCAGAGAACTATTAATGAGATATCTAAAACAAGAATTCATGATGCATATTTTACAATGAATAAATTAGAATTTGAAAATTATTTCCAAGAGTATAAATCTCCGTTATTGCCCCCTGTAGAATTTGCTACAACACATCCAGAATATATCAAGGTTGAATGGAAGCCTAGTGAAAGTAGAATTGTAGAGGCATTAATCTGGCGCACTGATTTCCCATATTTTAAACAAAAACTAGCTCAGGAAAAGTTCGAGCAACTAATCAGCCATCTTGATAAGAATGGATATGATTCCATTAAAATAAAACTTCTTGCAGAGATTCTATGGCTAGCCGATCTTGCCGTAACTTATATGGGTTCTGATCCTATTAGAGCATGGGATAGAGTTAGTAATCTTTATGATGAATTATATCTTCCTAAATTCGAAGCAGTTTCTAGAACTGATGCATTCTTTTCAGATTTTGCAGAGATCGAACTCTTTAAAGAGTTAATTCACATGAGAAATTTTCCCGATATCTTTAGACAAAGATGGAATTTAGTATACCAATTCTTCCATGAAGGCAATCCTTCCACACAGCTGAATAGAACAATCCTCAAGGCGAGAAATTTGTATCTCAGGATTAATCTAGAATTGGAAATGCGAACGGGTGAGATGCTACAGAACATTGCAATGAATAATTGGGCAGAGTATTTTATCGGCATTGGAAAAGATCAGAGTGAAGTATTGCGAGCAAAGTCTAAGTTTGCGGATCTTGATCCTCCAAATGCTTCTGCATTCTGGGGTGATGTACATAAGCTGGTGCCAAATATTATAGACAAGTCAATTGATAATTTCCTTATGGTTTTACCTCAGAATTTTAGGCCACTTAACTCAATGGAAGAAAAATTATCTCTGAGATCTCTTCTTACAATTATGCTATCAAAATTAACTGCCAGAGGAACACTGCAGCTACTAACTGATTTGGAAAAAGATAGTGTGAAGTTCAAGGAATTGATAACGATCATAGTTGATACAGGTTTTCAATTAGATGTCGGTTATACAGGAAAGGTATACTTCCCAACAGGATGGAAGGGCCCTAGTTTTATTAATGGACGAACACCTCAAATACTAATCTTTCATTCTGAAAAGTAATCATAATTATTAAGTATATATATTATATACACAAAGCTACTGATTTCCTTATATCAGTATTTTTACCTTTAATTGCTATTATGGAACGTACGTTTTATCCATCTTAAATATAATTAACTCTACACTACGACTAGTGTATTGTATATCTAAATACAGATAATTACAGATATTATAAATTATTAAACGTTAGTACAGAGCATTTAATGGCAAAGAAAATATTTCATCCTCTGTATTGCACTTATGACATAATAAATTATTAATAATTATGTATTATAGAATTTGTTAGAATATAATTTTGGACATTATGTACCAATGGTTTTGCGTATAATGGTTTATTTGATATTCCAGGGATCCCATATGCAAGCCAATTTTATGCTGAAAGATGTCTTGATGCAGGAGTTTGTTTTATTAATGCCATACCTGTTTTTATTGCCTCGATGCCAAAATGGCAACAATCATTCCAAGATAGAAATCTTCCGTGTGCAGGTGATGATGTAAT
>DASQYF010000008.1:0-43357 GCA_035639375.1 Nitrososphaeraceae archaeon | reverse complement strand
AAGGTAAACTCGAAGAGCGAAAGATCATTGTGTCAATACTCCACCTGGTCCTAAGATACCACCATAAATCAGTGCTAGTGCTATAAAGATATTTATGAATGTCAAGACTATAAGCTTGTACCAACCAGTATGAAGCAAGATATCTATTCTAATACGTGGATTTATGCCTCGTGGAAGTAACATCAACATAATTATTCCAAATGTCTTTAATGTAAACCAAAAAATTGCATTGACTGTAGTAGGATTATAAATCTGTACCCCCGTATATCCTGGAATGATTTCTTTTGGAAATATCTGAGGTCCTGCCCATCCGCCTAGGAATAATACTACGAAGAGTCCAGCGAGAACGTAGAGTTTGAGATAGGTTCCAAGCTGAATTAACCCATAAATCATACCTGATGTTTCAGTAAGCCAGCCTGCTACAATTTCAGATTCTGCTTCAGGTAGGTCGAATGGAATTCTTTCAAGCTCAGCTAAAGAAGAAATATAGAATACAAATGCACTAATCGGAAGGAATAAAATAAACCAAAAGGGCTGTTGAGCAAGTGCAATATCTGTTAGATTAAGGGAACCAGCAAGAATAACAACAGAAAGCGCCGAAAGAATAAATGGAATTTCAAAAGCTATCATTTGGTGTAATGCTCTTAATCCTCCAATGAATGGGTATTTGCTATTGCTTGCCCAAGAGAAAAGTAATGCAATTAGAGGAAAGAATCCTAATATTGCAAATACTGCAAGAATACCAACGTCTAGATCTGCTGCTACCCAACCTGGAGCCACAGGTACCAAGGCGGCTAGTGCTGCTGCTGTTGCAACAAATGCAATGGGAGCCATCCAGAAGATAGGTTTGTCAGCTCCTGAAGGAACTATAATCTCTTTAGCAATAAGTTTTAGTCCATCAGCAGCTAACTGTAAAATTCCTTCAATTTTGCCAGCATAAAGTGGGCCAACTCTCAACTGCATTTTTGCTAGGAATTTACGCTCAATAAAAATTGTAGCAGCTGCAAGTAGAGCTGCAAATGTAAACCCAGGAAATACTGCAATTCTGAATATGTCAGTATGAATTAGAAACTTAATGATCGGCAAAGTACGTGTAGGATCCACTACCATTGATAGAAATAAGTATGGCGTAAGAACCTCTCCATTGATAGGTGGAAGTGGGACATAAAATAATATGATAAAAATAACTGGCAAGCCCACAAGTGAGACAATAATCAGAATCCAGAAAATCAGCCAAATAAGACTGCCAACAAAATTACCAAACCGAAAGTCTTTTGGAGCTGTTGCCACCTCTATCTATCAGCCTCCACAGGCCAATAATTTAACGCCCAATAAATAGATGGCATGTCTGCCAACTTTGCTCCTATTAGCAAATGAGGTAATGCTAGAATGTTTCTAAAAGAGCCTACTGAGATCTTAACTCTATAAGGCTTTGGAGTACCATCACTTACAATATAATATCCAAGAGCGCCTCTTCCTGATTCAACCCTCCTATAAGCTTCGCCTGGAAGTCCCTTAGGGTTAGGCTGCAACTTTGCTCTAACTTCTCCGGAGTCGGGCATCTTATCTAGCAACTGTCTCATAATATTACACGATTCTCTCATATCCAATAATGGAACGTATGCTCTTGCAAATGAATCACATGTTTTCATATATTGGACTTTAAAATCGATTTCATTGTATACATCATATGGTTCAGCCTTCCGGACATCAAATGGGACTCCAGAAGCTCGCAATACAGATCCGGTGACTCCTAGGTTAATTGCGTCTTCCTTTGTCAAGATTCCAACTCCCTCTGTTCTCTGTCGTAATAGTGGGTTATTGTAAAATATGTCCTCATATTCATTTAGACGTTTTTCAAAGTATGCAATTTGTCTTAGACATCTGTCCTTAAAGCCATTTGGTACATCATTTCTGACGCCTCCGGGTATGTTGAATGCATGTGTTACCCTGGCACCAGTCAATGCATCCAATAGATCAATAAATAATTCTCTGTCGCCTGTTGGCCACATAAACATAGTAGAATGGCCAAGAAAGATTCCATAGATTGCAAGCCAGTATAGTGTATATACCTGACGGTTAAGCTCTGATGCAATCGCTCTAATAAACTGGCCTCGTCTAGGGACTTGAATACCAACTAGTTCTTCTACTGCTAGACTATATGAATACGTAATATTATTAGAATCATGGATAACAGGCCGCTCAAGATGAGGTATATTTTGAATAAAATTACGATATTCGCACATTTTCTCTTCTCCTCGATGCACATAGCCGGGATCAGGATCGCAATAAACAATGTAATCTCCATCAAGCTTGATTGTAAATCTAAAGTGTCCTGAACCAGGATGTTGGGGTCCTACGCTTAACGTCATTAAACGATCGTCAGGAGATTCTTTTACTATTTCAATCCCTAGTTTGTCAGATTGGTCTATGTTATCTTGAATATTTGCCAAATCTTTTATTCTCCTTATCTACCTTTTATTCTAAACTCCTTTCTCAATGGTGGGATATCGGCCCAGTCTTCAGGCAAGAGAAAACGCTCATTTCTTGGATGGCCTTCAAAATATACACCCAGCATTTCAAATGTCTCTCGCTCATGATACTCTACGCTTTTGTAGACATTAATTAATGTTGGCAATCTTGCGTCATCACGATTGGTCCGAGTAGCCAAAAGCAGAATATGAGCACCAAGATCTGCTTTTGAGTAAGAGCCTAGATGGTAACTAACTTCAATTTGATTATCTTTAGGATAATCAGTGCCAGCAACAGATTCTGCATGATCAAATCCCATAGAATCACGAAGAAAAGCTGCCACTTCTACGATATTTATAGGATCAACATATATTTTTATGCGCAGTGGTCGAATATAAATGACTTTAACCTTATCGCCAAACCGAGAAGATATTTGACCTACAAGTCCCTTTTCGAAGATCGGAGGATCAGGCTCTTTTTTTGCTACAGCAGTAGTCGCAGCAGGCTTGGGCGGTGGTGATGATATTGAAGATGGAGAATTGGTGGTGTTGGCAGATTTATTTTTTTTTGAATCTTCACTCATATTACTTAATCTTCGACCTTTTGATCTTTTCTTGCAGCAACATTGTGCCTTGGATCAATGTTTCAGGTCGAGGAGGACATCCAGGAACATATACATCTACTGGGATAATTCCATCGACTCCCGGAAGTACATTGTATGAGTCAATATACAATCCGCCTGTAATTGCACATGCACCCATCGCAATTACATATTTTGGCTCAGGCATCTGATCATAAACCATCCTCAATCTAGGTGCCATTTTCCTAGTTACAGTACCTTGTACAACAATCAAATCGCACTGTCTTAATGAACCAAATGCTTCAATAATTCCGAACCTTTCAACATCATATCTAGGACCTGAAGCCGCTCCAAACTCTACACTACAACATGCAGTTTCTAAATGTACAGGCCATAAGGACCAAACTCTTCCCCAATTGATGGCAAAGCCTAAAGGCTTGTCTAATGCCTTCACTAGTACATCACTTAATTTACTAACCATCACATTGAAGTTCGTAGGATTAATAAGCTCTCTAATCATTGCCCTTTTTCCTCAGTATCTGTCCACAGTTTTGATATATAATGCTTGTCAGTAAAAGATACTATCATTACCAAATCCCTTTCCTGCCAGACAAATACAGTGCATAGGCCATGGATGAGAACATTATTCCTAAGAAAGCCATAATTGGAAGGGTCGCAGTCCTTGGAATTGAAAATAAGGCTGTAGCCCAAGAAAAAAGGAAGATTGACATGACATCGAATACAACAAACATCAGAATGTAAGCATAATATTGCATCATAAAATGAGAACGCCCTTCGCCGCTTGGCATCTGGCCGCATTCCATAGGTAGGAATTTAACTGGATTGTAACGTCGTCTTGGTGACAATAGTCTAGATAAAATCAATGCCGGAACAGCAGCTAGTACACCAAATCCAAACATGTACATAATTGGAGTAAATTGTGCAGCAGTCTCTCCAGCCAATGCATCACTTGCTGATTTATGAAGATATAAAAATCTTGCTTTAATGTTTCAAAACTATATTGAACAGTTGGCGAGCAGCAAGCTTTGGATGATTTAGAGCCAAGCGCATCATCTTCGCTGTTGTGAATTCGGCTTTAATAAAATCTAAGAACTCATCAATAGATAAATCTCTTAATATATCAATTTCTTTATTCCATTCATCATCTGAAAGTCCAATCCATCGCGCTTGAACCTTAAGGGCTGCTTTGATTTTTGATTCTATCCTCTTTCTCACAATTT
Source organism: Nitrososphaeraceae archaeon (assembly GCA_035639375.1). GTDB lineage: Archaea > Thermoproteota > Nitrososphaeria > Nitrososphaerales > Nitrososphaeraceae > JAJNBK01. Next base: position 39,064 of record DASQYF010000008.1, on the reverse strand, counting down.
GTTCATACTCTATAAGTGATGCTTTCTCGGAATCTTTTGATAGAGATCTAGCTCCAATTTCGCCTGCCAATCTGCCGAATTCAATCGCATACCTAATTCCTTCTAATACCAACGGATTAGATTGTCCTGCTGAATCTCCTACCAAAATAAAGCCATCAGAGACAGAAGATTCTCTAAGGCCTTCATTTGGTATAAATCCATAATGTAACTCTATCGGTTGGATTTTACCTAGCCTATCTAATGGTTTTAATTTCTTTTCAATTATCCAATGTAAATTTTGCATTGGATCCATATTAGATTCAGGTCTACCAACACCAACTCCTATTCTTATTCTATTCTTTGACAACGGAAAAACCCATGCGTAACCAACATCTGAATACTGACTTCCTACCATCAGCGTCCATGTCTCTGGGTCCGCGTGCTCACAGTAGCACTCGTATTCAGCTCCGACTCCGTATCTTTTCCACTCGTTAACCATCCGCAACCTTCGACCAACAGAACTACTAAAACCGCTGGCATCTATCACTAATTTACAATTTATAATTAAATCTCCTTTTGGTGTGTTTACTTTTAATCCCAAGACTCGGTTTTTGGTGTCAGTTATTACATTGGTAACATTGCTTCTTACCATAATTTCGGTACCAGCCTCTGCAGCCAAAAATGCAAGAAATTGATACGTCGTTCTAACATTCAGTACACACGATTTCGCTGACTCTCCTCTGATAGTAGCTTCATTAGATGATGATAGTAAAGAATAGTTTTTTATTGGATTATAATGGTCTTTTGAAATTCCAAGTTTTTCTATATCCTCTATCCAAGTAACACCACTGGTTCTGATGTTATGTGCAATCGAGTCGTCTTTCTCGAATAGGATCACATTTGCTCCTAATTTTGAGGCTTTATATGCAGCTGAGAGTCCCGCAGGACCTCCACCTACAATTGCAATATCATAGCTTCCGATTATGGTTGTAGTCATATTCATCCTGCAGTAAATGAAACATTGTCAAATCGCATATAAGGAAGAATAGAATCTGATAGGACCTTTTGTTCTTTTGAGATACCAGTAAGATCATTTAATGCATCAAATACATTTCCTGCTACCATTAGTTCCTTTACAGCATATTCTATATTTCCCTTCTCTATGTATTGTCCACCTTTAACGACGCCGGAAAAATCACCATTTACAGGATTCACATTTCCAGAAAATCTGTTTATTATGATGCCTTTGTCTATCTCAGATATCAGATTGTCTGCTCTTGTCTTACCTGCTTTTATTATAACATTAGTTGTAGATACTATAGGTGGAGTTTTAGGAGAACCGCCTGCATTGCCCGTACTTTTTGTATCACCCTTATTAGCTGTATAAGTATTGTAAAGAAATTTCTTCAAAATCCCTTTTTCTATTATTATGTTACACTGATGAGGCACACCCTCTCTATCAAAACTTGACGCTCCTAAGCCGTTGATATCAGTAGCATCATCTATAAGAGTTAGTAAATCAGAAGAGACTGATTTGCCAAGCTGTCCTTCGAATTTACTTGCTTCCTTCTGTACTGTCTGTGAATTAATAGAATAAGCTAGTACATCCTGTATCAGTTCAGTTACTGCTGAGGGAGTAAGGAGCATTTCTCCTTTGAAGCTCTCGATCTTTTTCGAACCCAAAGAATCTATAACTGACTTAGAGAATTCTCTACTTGTTGAATACACATCAATATCTTTGACATTGTGAGTGCCTCCAAATTGAAAATCAAAATTAGATACCTCACTCCCTTCTATTGCCATTCCCATAATAAACCACGAAAATGCACTGATGGTTTCTTTTGTTCTTATTCCATTGGAGTTCAACAAAGCATGGGTCATCACAGAACTTGTAAAATTACCGCTGTCGACACTCACTCTCTTGTCATAGGATTTTGCAGCATCTAACATGTCGGCAGCCAGTTTTACTGCATCCGATGCTGTGAAAGATTCCGATTTTCTATCATAGATACCATTTAGCAATTTTACTGTTCGTGAATAAGGCATCGAGTTGAATTTATCCGGTGGACTCACTCTAGCAAGTTTAATAGCCTTTGTAACCGCATCCCTGATGTGTTCCTTTTCTAATATATTTGTAGACGAAAAGCCTAATGAACCATTTACAAACACTCTGATTCCCAATCCATCTGTCTTGTGGGACTTGGACTGTTTCACATCGTTATTTTCAATAAAGACTTCTGATTCTTTATTGCTGACTCCATAAGATTCACAATAATCAGCTCCCTTTTTTTCTGCCTCGCTCAATACAAAACTACAAATATCTTCCAACTTTCCTACTGCAGACCTCCGATAATTGCATTGCATCTGATATGCGGTCCACCACCATCAACTTTTGCTGGTTGAAATTTACCACAGTACCCTGTTCCAATGTCGAATTTGAAATCCTTTCCCACCATGTCAACAGACTGTAACACGTCAAAAGCGCTGCCTGAAACACTAGTGCCTCTTAGAAGTTCCTTTAGTTCACCCCTTTCAATTAAGTATACTTCTTGAGATCCAAACATAAACTCCCCATTAGCATCAGCCTGACCATTTCTAGCGCCTTTTATTAAATAGCCATGTTTTGTTTCCTTTATCATATCATCAAGTTTGTCATATCCAGGTTCAATGAATGTATTTCTCATCCTAATAAGCAGATCATCATCATATTCAAAGGCACGTGCATTGCCAGTAGGTTGAGCATCGAACATCAATGCAGTTTCACGGTTATGTAAAAAAGACTTAAGTATACCGTCTTGGATAATAACGCTTCTTCGCGCGATAACACCTTCATCATCAACTATGAGAGTTCCTGCGGCATTTGAACCAATATCTGGTAGACCACTATCTACCATGGTAATGAGATTGCTTGCAACTTTTGTTCCGATTTTATCTTTTACTATTGAGCCAGAAAGAACAAAATCAGCCTCTACCATGTGACCTATAGCCTCATGTGAAATTAATCCTACCATTCCTGGATCTAATATTATCGTTGTCCTTTCGCCGGTAACGCGTTTTGCTTCGAGTAGCTTTGTTGCCTTTTCTGATGCTAGATTAGCATAATCAATATGATCTTTTTCAGAAAACAAATCCTGCCAGCCACCTGTTATTCCAATTCCTTCTGAGGTAGTTACGCTTTCATTTTCTTTGCGTGCGACTGTTGTTACATTAAATTCTGGTTTAGAATCATATATTTCTACTTCTGCCCCATCACTATTAACTATTAATTTATGGTCCAACATTTCACGATAGACACAAGAAGCAAATTTTATTACTGGAGAATATTTTCGAGCCTGCTCTTCAGCCTCTTTTGTAATTCTTACTTTATTTTCAATATCAATGCTAGAAAGATCACCTCGAATATTTGTTTTAAAGAGACCTTTAGCGAGCTTTGATGATGCAAGTCCTTCAACTTTATTTTTTTTCGTTCCAGCAAGGAGTTTTGCTACTGAAATTGCTTCATAAAGAGAGTCATTCAATCCATCCTTTGAAAGAAGATTCGTACTGCTAAAACCCCAGCAACCATCTACAAGGACTCGAATACCACAGCCAGAATTTTCAATGCTGCGAATGCGTTCAAGTTCACCATTACTGAAATTCACTTCATTTGTAGTTCTAGATTGATAACGAACCTCAACATATTTTGTATTCCTAGCTTTGGAAATGAGAGAAAATAAGTCATCAATTACTAATAAATTTGTCATTATGAATAAAAGCAAATGATTAACTCCTCTCAATTATGTTTATCTAATAGCCTAGCCAATATAGAGTCTAAAGTCCATTCCACTCAATACAAATATATAAAGTGCAGAAAGAAAATTGCATCAGAATTTATTAGATACTTGAGAATCAATAAATAAGGATTACTTTTAATCCCTTTATAAGATGGGTTTATTAAATGAGAGGCTAAAGCATTAGAACTACTCCACTATGATATTTTTATAAAACAGAAGAAAAATTTGCACATTATTATAGTACATCTTAGTATACGATATGAACAATGAGAAATGATAATTCAATCAATTACTCCTACAAAGCTGTTCTGAGAATGAATATCGTTAGACTATATTATTTTGTGCTTCTATTATTTGTCATGAAATACTCTTATTCATATGAGGCATGATAAATTGAATCTTATCCCTGCCATACCCGCACCTGAATTTAAAGATATTTCAATTTGGGCAAACTCAGAACCAGTTTCGATGAAAGGATTGAAGGGAAAAGTTATCCTCCTAGACTGCTGGACATATACTTGTATCTTTTGTTTGCGTACTATTCCCATAATGAAACGTTTACAGCAAAAATATGCTAAGAATCGATTTCAAGTAATCCAAGCGCATTCCGCGGAATATGATTTTGCTAAAGATGCATCGAACATACAAAGAGCACTAATGCGCTATAACATAAACAATATTCCAGTTGCATTTGATACCGATAATAGAATATGGCAAGCATACGGTAATATGTATTGGCCAAAGCACATTTTAATTGATCATAATGGCTTTATCCGTTATGAGCATGCAGGATATGGAGAGATACAAGATTTTGAAGATGCAGTAGTAGAATTATTAGAAGAGGCTGGCCAGAAACCAGCTGAATATAGAGACAGTGAAAATCCAACTGACGAGATTTTTAATACTTATGGAATGCACTATCACGGGATCGCACCGGAGATCTGTGTTGGTTATTCAAGGCTTAGAAGATTTGGAAACAACCAAACCATGAAGGCCGATGAACCAAATATGGTTATGGATAGTGGATCTCATGACTATAATTTAGTTTATTTGCGCGGTAAGTGGATATGGGAGCGTGAGAGTGTACGGTTTTGTTCAGATGGTAAACAGAAGGACCCGGCAATAATAATAAAATATGACAATGCAAAACGCGTACATGGCATTATCGGAACTTCAGACGGTAAGGTTGGAAAGGTGGAAGTTAAACTCGATGGCAACTATTTGACAGAAAAGTATATTGGAAAAGATGTAAGAATGAAAAACGGCATCAGTCTTGTAGAGGTGAAATGGTCATTCATGCATAATTTGATAAGCACACAAAAGCCCGAAATACATGAAATAGAGATAATTCCTCGATCCGAGAATTTTAAATTTTACACATTTGTGTTTGGGTAGATGGATAGCGATGATTAGTGATTTTATGGAATTATTAATAGTCGATAATATTATTTCTATCTATTTATATCACCGTCGACAAGAGCTCAAGTCAAAAGTTTTTCTATCAATACTGTTATCTGGTTAATATGGATAAAGATCATATTGAGCAGCTTACGGAGGGAAATATAGCTCCAGATTTTACTTCGTTAGATTCTAATGGTCATAGTTTCAAGCTGTCTGATTTTCGTAAAAAAAAGAATGTTGTAGTTTATTTTTATCCAAAGGATTTTACGCCTGGTTGCACCACAGAGGCAACAGAATTCACAAGAGATTATAAGAAGATAAAAGAAGCTAACATTGAGATCATAGGCATTAGCCCGGACACCGATGAATCACATAGAAAGTTTAGGCAAAAACTGAATATTCCCTATCTACTTTCTTCTGACACTCAAAATGAAACTTCCAAAAAATATGGGGTTTATGGACCTAAGACTTTTATGGGTAAGGAGTATATGGGTGTTAACAGATCTACTTTCCTAATTGACATAAATGGAAAAATTATTAAAATTTTCTCTAAGGTAAAACCAGTAGGTCACAGTCAGGAAGTAATTGATTCCTTTAGAAGATAAAACACGTTGATTGATTAATTGATTGATTGAAAGAATGTGATCTTATCTTCATACTTAACTATATAGAATAATCTTAATCGACATCTGTCTATATTGGCTGAAAATTATTAATATTAAACATAAGAAACCTTTTTTGATTCATAACTCCTCCTATTCATTCCGTCCACTGCTGATTAATCTCTTGTTTCAAATCACAAAATAATTATGCATATTTTTAGTGTTTTATAGCATGCATACTTGTTTTTATTTTTTCTAGTTGAAAGTATTGCCTTATTACAAAATATTAAAGAATACGATTGACAGATCACCATAATATTCACCTTATAAAATTCAAATCTATTATCTGTATAGGGCAGATGAAAATTTAGAGTTCTTTTATTGAGTCTTCAGAAATGCGGGAGATGGGATTTGAACCCACGAACCCCTGAGGGATAAGAGCCTCAGTCTTACGCCTTTGGCCAAGCTGGGCGACTCCCGCTCTTGCTATAAAATGTTTTACACCGCTAATTTGAATATTACCTATTTTACGAGCCTAAATAAGGATAATAAATTTCAGGCAATGTCACGGAAAAAAATTATATTGAATAATAAAATGCCATGCATTTAATTATAATTGATAATGTACGATAATGGTTTTTATAAGCCTTTAGAAGAATACAAAGATGTGTTAGTACCCATACGCTGTTTTACCTGTGGGAATCTAGTTGCAGATAAATATGCTGAATATTTAAACAGAGTACAAACGGGAGAAGATCCTGCAAAGGTTATGGATTCTTTAAATGTGAAACGTTATTGTTGTAGACGAATGTTTGTTTCCAGTGTCGAAACAATATATCAGGTAATACCTTATTACGAGGCGTTAAGAAGAAGAATGTCAGAGATCAAATCAGAAATAGAATAAAACAAAATGCCATTAATCTCAGAGGTTAAAGGCAGGATCATTTTTAATAGTAGAGGAAGCAAGACCATAGAGATCGACGTTACCACTGACAATAAATTCTTTGGGAGAGCATGCGCTCCTTCAGGCGCTAGTGTTGGAAAATTGGAAGCACAAAGTTTTTCTGACAACAGGCCCGAAAAATCACTGGAAATATTCAATGAAAATATAAAGAAGTTCATTGGTATAGAGGCGCAGGATCCAAAGGCAATTTTTGACATTATAAAATCAATTGACAATAGTAGGTCATATCTTAAAATTGGGGGCGCGGTTGCATATGCTTTGAGCATTGCATCTGTTGATTCAGCAGCAAAAGCACTGGATATACCATTATTCAAATTATTAAATGCAAGAAAACTCTATAAATTCCCTTATCCATTAGGGAACGTTTTAGGCGGTGGTGCTCATGCTGGCCCCGGCACTCCTGATATTCAAGAGATTCTAGCTTGTCCATTAGGTGCTAGAAATATAATGGAGGCTCTTGAAATGAACTTTAAACTCCATGCACAAGTAGGTAAAGTTATCGAATCCATTGACAAACGATTTACAAATGGTCGTGGAGATGAGGGTGCATGGGCGCCTAATCTTAATAACGACCAAGCAATAGAGATTGTCGAAAAGGCTGTTAAAAATTGTGGTTTTACCATAGGCAAAGACATGGCGTTAGGAATCGACTTTGCTAGTTCTTCAATGTGGAACGAAAATAAACAAGTTTATGATTATCGTAGACAGGGAATATTACGTGATACCCAAGAACAAATAGAGTTTGCTAATTACCTAATTAGCACATATAAACTCATATATGTAGAAGATCCTGTTCATGAGGAAGATTTTAAGAGTATGGCAACTATCACTAAAAAGAATCCAAATTGTCTAGTCACAGGTGATGATATATTAGTTACTAATGCTGCACGTGTAAGAGAAGCAATAAAGCATGGAACCTGTAATGCGGCAATTCTGAAAGTGAACCAGGCAGGAAGTCTACATGACGCGCTGAACTTTGCTAATGAATGCAATAATAATAACATAAAAATTGTAACGTCTCACAGATCAGGTGAGTCGATTGACTCACATATTTCTCATATTGCAATCGCTACCGGTTCGAAGATGCTAAAGGCAGGCATTGTAGGAGGAGAACGTGTTTCAAAGCTAAACGAACTTTTACGGCTATCAGAGTATGGTTTAATAAATGGTATGGCTGAAGTGTCCTCTACTTAACATGAGTGATGAAAAGGAGATTCAGAATATACCTGTGGAAACTGAAGTTGAAGACAAAGGATCGGAACAGATTACCGACGATCTAACATCTGAAGAATCAACTCCTACTGAATCCAAAGAAGATATGAATTACAGCCAGGATAGCAACAATCTAGAGAAAATGATTCTTTCTACAGGTATTCGTGTTGGTACTCCAGTTAAGACTAAATATATGACACCATTTATTGTGCGTGCTAACCCTGAAGGTTTGTACATCCTTGACATTAGCAAAACATTATCAAGGATTGACGTCGCGGCAAAATTTATTGGACGTTCGACTATATCAAGAGTTGCAGTGACTTCTGCCCGTGAATATGGTAAAACACCTGTCGAAAAGTTCTGTGAATTTACGGGTGCTAGCGGTATTTTTGGACGGTTTATGCCAGGAACTTTCACAAATCCATCCTTACCAAGATACATGGAGCCTGAAATCGTAATTGTTACTGATCCACAGGCTGACCAACAAGCGGTCTTAGAGGCTACGAGAGCAGGTGTTCCAGTCATTGCGATCTCTAACAGTGACAATGTGACATCAAAAGTAGACCTAGTAATCCCGGCAAATAACAGAGGCCGAAAGGCTCTGGCTACCGTTTATTGGCTCCTCGCAAGAGAGGTTTTAAAGAAACAAGGCACTATAAAGTCAGATAGCGATATGAAAGTGTCTATAGAAGACTTTGAAACCAAATTGGTCGAGGAATTACCTTGAACAGCAAGGCGAGAGTACGTAGACCTGCCGTCGCAGGAATTTTTTATCCAAGAGATCCTTTTGAACTCAACCAGACAATTGAACGATCTTTTAAAGATCAGAGGTTTGGACCCAACAAATTACCGCCCTCTGGCTCAAAGCGTAGAATCTATGGGATTGTTTCACCTCATGCTGGATATCTCTATTCAAGCGCAGTTGCTGCTAATGGATTTTATGAGGTATCATCAATGGAATTTGATGACGTCGTAATGGTAGGGCCTAATCATTACGGCATAGGAACAGGAGCTGCTATCATGAGTTCTGGTCTATGGGAAACACCATTTGGCCAAGTTGAAATTAATCAGGAGTTGTCCTTAGTAATCTCTAAAAATTCAGAGATACTTGATCAAGATGATTTTGCCCATAGTAAAGATCATTGCCTAGAAGTCCAGTTACCCTTTGTTCAATATATAAAAAAAAAATTCAGAATTGTGCCGATCATCTTAATAATGCAAGACAGACAGACTGCCGAGGATATTGGTAGATCTATTGCACAATCCATCGTGAATGCAAAGAGCTTACTTATTGCATCGTCAGATTTTACCCACTATGAATCAAACAGCGAGGCACACAGAAAAGATATGGAGCTAATAAAAGCTATCCTATCATTAGATATTTTAAAGTTTTATACAACTCTGGAAAGAGAAAATGTATCGGCCTGTGGCTATGGCGCAATTGCTTCAATAATGACGGCAGCAAAAAATCTTGGCGCTACTAAAGGCGAATTACTAAAATATGCCACAAGTGGAGATATTATTGGTGATACCAACACAGTAGTAGGATATTCATCAATTGTATTTGTATGAATTGGGAAAAATCCTTCGCGCAGACATCTGCACCGGCAAAGATTATTTTATTTGGAGAACATTTTGTTGTATACAATAAACCTGCAATCCTTGCATCTGTGACCAAGCGTGTTAAAGTCGGCGCGTATTTGAATGATAGAAAAAGCATCGATATTAAATCAGACCTCGGCATTGAAGCCTCATATAAAGAATCAGATTTTAATAGCATAATCAAAGGACGGAAGGATTCAGAGACAATTTTATATCCTCTCTATGAGGCGGCTAGAAGCGTACTTTCAGAAAGAAATCAAATCCAAGGTTTAGACATAGTTGTAAATTCAGAATTTCCCAGTGGCGTTGGTCTTGGATCCTCGGCTGCATCTTGTGTTGCCACAGTTGCTGCGGTTGAGTCATTGTTTCATAAACCAGATAAGCAATATGTATGCGACAAAGCAATTAAGTCAGAGAGGCTAATTCACGGTAATTCCTCAGGAGCTGATTGCTATATTTCCACATTTGGAGGTCTGATATATTATAGTAAGAATACGGGTTTTAATAAAATCTATTGTAGAAAGGGTCTATCTTTGATAATAGGAAATACAGGAATCAAACATTCAACTGGAGCCTTAGTCTCTTCAGTAAAAAAATTCAAAGATGAAAATAATTCATTATTCAATAATTTATCCTGTCGTGCAGAAAATATATCCAGAGATGCTTTTACTGCTATTGAGAAAGGTGATGAGAAAAAACTTGGAAAATTGATGAGAGAAAACCATACATTGCTTCAGCAGATAGGAGTATCTCATGACAAAATTGATTATCTGGTAAATGTTTGTATCGAGAACGGTGCATTAGGAGCAAAACTTACCGGTTCTGGCGGCGGAGGAATTATGCTAGCACTAGTTCCGCAAGAGAAAAAGTTGAAGATAATTTCAACCATAAAAAAAAATGGTTATGAATGTATACCTGTCGAAATAGATTTCAATGGTTTAATGTTATACTAAACTTTAAATCTACTTTAAAAATATGAAATTTTTAAATGCGAAACGAGCTAGCTTTAATCAAGCTAGGTGGATCAGTAGTTACCTTTAAAGAAAAGCCACTTACCGCCAATCTTGAAGCGATTAATAATATCGTACGTGCAATTGCCAGACTTAATATTCCACTAATACTTGTGCATGGAGGTGGTTCATTTGGACATTACTGGTCTGTAAAATATGATATGCATACAAAACCAGACGATTACGATCCGTATGGCATATCAATGGTACACGAATCAATGGTACATCTAAACCAGATCATAGTTAAGTTCATGATAAAGGAAAGAATAAATGCATACGCATTTATGCCTTCAACTTTTATGTCAGGCCAAAGACCCATTACAAGAAAAATTATCGAATTAAAGAGTATTGCACAAAATGGAATAATGCCTGTAACATTTGGAGATATTGTTCATATTAAGAAAACAAAGTACTCTGTATTATCTGGAGATGTGATAATGACAATCCTTGCTCAGGCTCTACATCCTTCAAAAGTCCTTTTTGCTTTGAATGTCGACGGAATCTATAAGAACATTAAGACCAAAGAGATTATCAAAGAGATAGCAAATAGAAATAGGTCGATTGAGTTGTCAACTGTTGAAGCTGATGTAACAGGCGGTATGCGGAGAAAGGTTATAGAAGCATTTAAGATAGCACGCTCTGGAATAGATGTATTGATGATAAATGGACTTAAGCCAGAACGAATTATAGATGCTTTAAGCGGTTCAGATTTTGAAGGTACCATTATTAAAAGAGGAGGTAAAAAATAAAGTGCCGAATGTGGCGGATGTTCCATCTCGTATAGAAATTATAAAAAAACGCAAAAGAGATGGTATCGAAATACCGTTGCAAAAAAATGTTCAGTCTAAAACTACTTCTACTTATTTGGAATATGTTAGGCTTATTCATAATGCCTTACCTGAACTTGACTATGATGAGATTGATATTTCGACAACTTTTCTAAAACGGAGATTTTCTGTACCTATCATTATAGATTCCATGACTGGAGGTACTCCTGAGGCAACCAAAATAAATGGGAGGCTAGGCGATCTCGCAGAAAAATATGGTCTTGCAATGGGTGTAGGTAGTCAAAGGGCCGGCCTTGAAAGTAAAGAGCTGGCAGAAACATATTCTATTGCAAGAAAAAACGCACCTAATGCGTTTCTTGTTGCAAATATTGGCGGGGCTCAGATTGCAAAGGGCCTCACAATAGAAAATATAAAAGATATCATAGACATGATAAAAGCCGACGCTCTTGTAATCCACCTTAATCCATTGCAAGAACTTATACAACCAGAAGGAGAACCAAAATATAGAGGAGTTTTTTCGAAGATTTCTGAAATCTCCAAATGCATAGATGTACCTGTAATTGTAAAGGAAGTTGGTGCAGGCATCTCTAAAGAGGTAGCAGTTAAGCTAGAGATGTCAGGCATATCTGCGATCAATGTGGCCGGAGCTGGTGGAACAAGTTGGGCAGGAGTCGAAAAAATGCGTGCGGAGGCATTAAATAACGATCTTAAAATTCACCTTGGCGAAATTTTTTGGGATTGGGGAATACCTACAGCAGCCAGTCTTATTGAAGTAAAAAAAGCAGTCGAATTACCAATTATTGCCTCAGGCGGTTTGCGAAATGGGCTGGAAATTGCAAAGTGTATTGCCTTGGGTGCGAGCATGTGTGCGATGGCTTATCCTTTCTTGTTAAGAGCAGCAGAATCAAAAGAACAATTATTTAATTTTGCCGACACTGTTATAGCTGAACTTAAGAGTACCATGTTCCTTGTTGGCGCAATGGATCTTTCTGTGTTGAAAAGCTCAAGGTATATATTGACAGGGCCTTTAGCAGATCAGGTCAGCAATCGATGAAAGCAAGTAGTATTAGAGACGAGCTTGAATCTAATGCTAGTATAATAACTGATTTTATTCGCTCATATTTGCAAGGCGAACCCAAAGAGCTGTATGAGGCATCAGAACATTATATTGTAAGCGGAGGTAAACGGCTGCGGCCTTTCATGACTATTAAATCGTGTGAGATGCTGGGCGGAAATTCAAAAAGGGCGTTACCTCCTGCCGCAGCAGTAGAAATGATCCATAATTTCTCTTTGGTACATGATGATATAATGGATAATGATGAGATGCGTCATAATATTCCTACCGTCCACAACTATTATGGCACACCTCTTGCTATATTGTCAGGTGACATTCTCTTTTCTAAAGCATTCAAATTACTAGTGGCAGAGGGAAGAAAAGTAGGGCATTCAGAGAATGCAATTTCTGAAATGGTAGCACGGCTTTCAAATGCATGTATTTACGTTTGTGAAGGCCAAGCTACTGACGTTGGCATGACATTAAATCGACGATTCTCTAGTGAATCACACTATATAGACATGATATGTAAAAAAACAGCCGCGCTATTTGAAGTCTCTTGTGCATTAGGCGCATTATCAGCAGCAGAGTCAGACAATAAAGACATAGAAAATCTATCCTCGTTTGGAAAAAATGTAGGAATTGCATTCCAACTCATTGATGATTTAATAGGAATAATAGGAGATCCAAAGCTTACAGGAAAGTCGGTGGGAAATGATATTAGGGAGGGCAAAAAAACATATCCTATTCTTCTGGCTCTCAGAAATGCGAAAGAGAATGAGAGAAATAAAATCTTCAAAGTTTTCGGAAAGAATTCGTCGACTGCTGACCTCGAAGCAGCAGTTAGGACCATTTCAAGCATAGGGATAGAAAGACAGGTAAAAGAAGCTGCAAAATCACATATAGATAGAGCGATCAAATCAATTGAACGATATAGTTATTCGTATGCAAAGGGGGTACTTGTATCGTCGGCTAATTTTATAGTAGAAAGGAGCCTGTAAATAAGTGTCCTTTGATGAAGAAACAGAAAACATTACTAGGATCATAACGCTAAAAAATGCTGTCGAACATGATGGTAAAGCAATGGTTGATACCGTCATTGCAAAAATTGCCGCTTCTAAACCCAATCTTCGAAGTGACTTGACAAACGTCATTCCCGACATAAAAATATTGGTAGAGAAGATTAATTCGTTATCATTAGCTGACCAAAAAGCATTTCTTGAAGAGATTGCGCCAGAAGAATTAAAGGAAAGAAAGAAAGTATACGAAGCGGGACAATCACAACTTCCACCACTGCAAGGCGCAACAATGGGAAATGTGGTTACAAGGTTTCCTCCTGAACCCAATGGTTATCCTCATCTAGGACACGCCAAGGCAGCAATTATAGATGAACAATACGCACGTCTGTATAAAGGTAAATTAATTCTGCGCTTTGACGACACTAATCCAGTAAATGAAAAATTAGAATATTATGAAGCAATTAATGAGGGATTAGAATGGCTTGGAGTAAAGCCTAATGTTACAAAGAATACTTCTGATGATATTCAACTATTATACGAATATGGTAAAAAATTGATAATGGCTGATGGAGCTTATGTATGTACATGTCCTCAAAGAAAGATACATGATCTCCGAGCAAACGGACTCCCTTGTGAGTGTAGAAAAGATCCAGCTGTTGCTATAGAAAGATTTAGGAAAGTTTTGGATGGATATTTTGGCCAAAACGATGCAATTGTCCGATTCAAAGGAGATATGTCTGACCAAAATACTACTATGAGAGATCCAACACTTTTTAGAATATTAGAAGCTAATCATCCGAAATTAGGGAATAGAATTCGAGTTTGGCCCACTTATGATTTTGCTGCACCTATTGAAGATAGTCTTGATGGTGTGACTCATGCAATGCGCACGAAAGAATATGAACTGCGCAATGAACTGTATTTTGCGATACTCGATAGACTAGGGCTTAGGAAACCTATCATGATCGAATTTTCAAGGTTAGAGTTTGACGGAATCCCGGTTTCTAAAAGGAAAATAAAACCACTAATAGAAGGAGGTATTATAAAAAGCTGGGATGATCCTCGCCTTCCGACTTTAATGGCAATGAGAAAAAGAGGCTTTTTACCTGAAGCCATAAGGCAATTTGTTCTGTCTTTAGGTATGACACGTGCTGAAACAAAACCTCCCTTTGAGGCTCTTGAAGCGTTTAACAGGAAGATTATTGATCCTCAATGTATTAGGTTATTTTTTGTAAATGATCCTGTGGAATTACATATTAAGAATATTAATTCATCAAATGAAATAATATTGAAAAATCATCCAAATAAGGACTTTGGCTTTCGAAAGGTAAAGGTTTCAAATTCCTTTTATATTTCTAATGAAGACGCAATCAAACTTAATGTAGGCGACGAAATTAGACTAATGGAGTTATATAATATTAAGATAGTCGAGATCAAGTCAGAAGATCATAAAAAACTACTGATAGCAAATTCCATAGGTGATCAGTTAAAACAGGCTATTCCTAAAATTCAATGGGTTGCAAACGATAACATAGTTCCTTTCAAGGTTCTAATTGCAAGACAGCTATACATAGGTGAAGTCTATAACATAGACAGTCTGAAGATCTCTGAAGGATTTGCTGAAGCATTTGTGTCAACACTCGAATACGGAACTATATTTCAGTTTGTAAGATTTGGTTTCTGCAGACTAGATGAAAATAATACAGCTATATTCTCTCATAGGTAGATGAAAAAATGAAGATTGCTCGAATAAAAAATGCCACAATAGGTGAGACATATGGCATTGTTTCTGATGACGAAAAGAAAATAATCACAAAATCCGAAATTCAAGAACAAACTGGTATTCCTATTCCTCCTCGCATTAAGGAATTTATGTTTGAAGGTTGGTTAAATGAAGTCAAAGATAATCGAGGAACATTGGAATATAGCCATAGAATCGAAGATGTTGGACTATTAGCTCCTCTACCCAATCCATCCAAGATTATTTGTCTCGCTTTTAACTATTATGACCATGCAAGAGACGCAGGATTAACGCCTTCTGATGAACCTGTAATATTTATGAAGCCAAGAACTACATTAAATCCTCCCTTTAGTGACATTATTTGTCCTTCGTTTGTTAAACGTTTAGATTATGAAGCAGAAATTGCCGCTATAATAGGAAAGAATACTAAAAAGGTATCGGAAGAACATGCGGTTGATTCTATTTTTGGATATATGATTTTACATGATGTATCTGCAAGAGATATTCAGTTCAAAGACAAACAGTTTACACGGGGAAAGAGTATTGATACTTTTGCACCTTGCGGTCCTTGGATTACAACTAAAGATGAAATAGAGGATCCGCAGAACTTGAAGATTATTACTAAGGTTAACGGTGAGACACGACAGAATTCCTCTAGTGTAAATATGGTGATACCTATAAAGAAAATAATTTCAAGTTTAAGTATGCTTATGACGATAGAAGCTGGTGATATAATTTCAACAGGTACTCCAGCAGGGGTAGCAATGTCTATGAAGGAACCAAAATATCTAAAGGATGACGACATTGTTGAAATCTCCATAGAAAGGCTCGGGATGATTAGAAATCGCATAGTGTTTCAACAACAATAAAGCATTTCTATAAAGGGTTTATTGCTTTATCAAATGCATTTGATGTAGTTCTTTATCTGCACTTTCATTTATTGGCTTGTATAAGTTGATCTAGGTATGAGAAATTGCGTGAAATGTCTTGATTTTGAACCATATTGTCAATTATTTATAAAGGATTTAATATTAAAAATCGAATTATCTATTGCAAATGATAACAATATATTTATTTAGCATAAATTGAATTTGAGGATTGTATGGTAGTTGACAATAAAGGAAGATGCACTTATGTCCGTGTACTCAAGGAAGATCTTGCTATTATCCGTGTAACTCCTTCGGATGGTCCCGTTCCAGATTTCAAAGCCGGCCAATTCGTTACATTGGGAACCTATATACCATCTGAAGGAAAAATAATACGAAGGGCATATTCTATTGCTTCTCCTCCGGAACAAAAAAAGCATTTTGAATTGCTCATTAGATGGGTAAGGAAACCTGTTCCAGGTCGACTAACCACTGACTTGTTCAATAAAAAAGAAGGGGATGAAATCTTTTGGGTCAAACCTGTTGGAATATTTACTATCAATGAAAAGATGCACGATGGATCGCCTGATAACAGAAGGATGGTTCTAATAGGAGGAGGTACAGGTCTGGCACCTTTCATAGCATATACTCTACATCTAAAATCAATTGGAAGTAAGCGAGAAATAATTGTCTTACATGGAGCTAGTTACGTAGATGAACTAAGTTATCGGGAATTATTAACTGATTTGGAAGAAGAGAGCTTAGATAAAGGTAGAGATAAATGGAACTTCCGGTATAGAGCGAGTATCAGTAGGCCCCAAGAGTGGTTCAATAGGACATGGAGTGGTCAGAAAGGACGAGTAGAATCATTCTTAAGACCTATGCCGGGCATAGACCGGTCACCTTTGGAAGAATTAGTGGGCGAAAAGATAACACCAGAAAATACTTCATTTTATGTCTGTGGATGGCAGGGCACCGTAGATGGCGCACTCGACTATTTGGTTCCAAAGGGTTTTGTTACTGAACGAAATAAGAGAAAAGATGGAAGCTATGACGTAAAGTTTGAATCATATGGATAAATTACCTTCGCTTTTTCAGTTTTTAAAGCCTTATATCATGGAAACATCGACAACTAATATATGAAGTTTGAATTTGAAGAATTCTCTACAGTAGAAGATGTTTTTCTTTACCTGGTCTCTGTTGCGCCGTACATGAAGCAGGTTCTACCTGTCAGCTCATATAAAGGCTATGTATTTTCTATTGTCCCCTTGACACCCCTTTCAGGTGATGTACTTATGATGATTTACACAAAAGGTGACATGGAGCCAGGAATGATAGAGTTTGATATTTCGACTAAGAAATACAAAATAGTACCTGCAGTTGAAAGAGCTGATAAAAATTACTTTATTATCTTGACTCCTAAAATTGCAACTATCGCAGACAGTGCTATTTTGTATTTAGAATCTAAAAAATAAATATAATTAAAAGTTACAATTTTTAGAGACCTGGGGGTACTGGAGCTGTCACTGATCTCTGTCGGGCATACCTATCAACAATATCTTCAGGGAGTTGTCCATCAAAGAGATCTTTTGATAATCCACGCAGATATTTCATTATAGCCCAAGTTCCTGCCTTTATTAATCCAGCCATGAACACTTTCATTGCAGGACCATATGTCTTATTTCTGATAATTATAGGAATTATATCGTTGATTACCCATAAGTTATGTTGCCAACATTTCCAGAATAAAGTGAATTGTGCTTCATTTAAGTTTCCAAAGTGCATAGAATTCTTCTCTGAAAAATCTTGGTAAAGTAATGGTGCAACTAGACCTCTCATATTCATTTCTCTAAAGTCCTCAATTAGATCTATTGTATATTGTGTTTCATCGGGCGTTTCATCGGGCCATCCTATAATAAGCGTCAGCGCAGGGAACCAATGATTTTGGTTTAGAATCTTACAACCCTCTCTCACTACGGCACCCCACTCCTCAGGCTGGTATGGCTTTGTCTTTACGCCTAGATGTTTTTTTACCATCCTGGGTGCTACCGTCTCTACTCCTAAATTAGTTGCAAGCCACCTTCCAGTCGCATCCATATTATTTACCTCAGAGAGACTCTTGATAAGGCTTGGTGATGACGTAACAGCTGATAATGTCATATGGGTTGTGCCCACAAAATTTGCACCCACAGATTTTAATCCTTTCCACACATCCAAGATTGCATCAGAATTTGGAATAAAATTCTTGTTATCACATCCATAAAGAAGCATTTCATCTGACTGAAGCCAAATAGAATCAAAGCCATATTTCAAATTAATCCTGGCCTCAGTCTGCAATCTATCTAATGGTATATCTTTCTTTGACCGTTTGTTAACATCACAAAAGTCACAACCCCTTCCACACCCACGCATTGCTTCGATCAACGAATTTATAGTAGGGCCTCTTATCAAAGGAATGTTGTCGATATTTCTAACAAAGGTGTGAAGTAATTCTGGTGCATCCTCTGCCTCTAAATCATGAAAAAGATCTAGAGCGAGTTCGTCAGCCTCACCAATCACAACTGTATCAATTCCGTGGATCTTCATTCTGTCAGGCTTAGCTAATTCCCATGAACCATTTCCACCTACTACCACTTTAAAGTTAAACTTCTTTTTTAATTGTATGATTGAAGCACACATCTTCTTAAATTTCATAGCAACGTAAGACAGTTTTTCTGGAGACATTGTCGTGGTGACTGGTGCCATACCTAGCGGATCCATTACATTAATACCAACTACCTTTGTATCTGGTCCTATACATTTGTCAAGCATTTCTGGATGAGCAAGGAAAATATCTTCTCGTTCATATTCTTTCAAAAGTGCCCCTTCGATTCTTCTTAATCCGCATTGGGCAACCTTAATCTCTCCAGTACTTTTGTCAGTCTCTACGCTCGGACAAAATAACTTATCGAAGACAAATTCGGGGACTAACTCATAAGGTCCGCACGCAATGAAACCATATAGGAAGTTTCCTCTATAATTGGTCATTAGGCTACGGTCCGCTGTTAAAACTATACGTCTCCCAGCCGCCATTTCTATTCTGTATCCTATCCAATTCGTCTACAGACTCGATATAAATCTATTACCATAACGATTCTAGTATGGTCAGTGGGTTATTTCGTTTAATTAATTAATAGAGACCTTTTCTGTGACCTTTAATCAGTATTGACTTAAGCTGTCGATGGTTAAGAATACATAAAGCGTTTGAAAATGTTACCCATTTATAGCCATCGTGTTCTTTAGAGATCTTTATCTTCCTAGTAGAGGTGGTTGCAAAATAAAATCTGACTTCCTTTTCTGATTTCATACCATCTGCTTTAAAATAAGAATAATGAATTCTACCTATATATGATTGAATATACAAACAGACGATGCCTGTTTCTTCAGATACTTCTCTTATTAGGGTTCGTATATCAGTTTCGCCTTTTTCTTTATGTCCCTGTGGAAAACCCCAGAAACCTCTCCTATTTCTCAAGAGAAGAAACTGAGATTCTGCATTTTCCAAAGAAGTACCATATCTTATAATTGCTCCTATAGACTGTTCTAGCGCCACTCTATACCATTATTGAGAAATCAAGGTAATTATAATATTGTTACCTTATCTTAAAGGTATTAATATCCTAATAAAACTGTTGATTAATGCAGGGCCGGTCGTCTAGTCCGGTAGGATACGGCATTGGCATTGCTGAGGTCGTGGGTTCGAATCCCACCCGGTCCAAATCTTCTATATACGTTACTGACGTTAGATTTATATAGTAAAATTCTCCTTAATTTCAAAAGCCACACGTCCTTTATGTATAATTTGGTAAATTCTAAATGCTGATTTGGTTTTTGAATCATAACCGATTTTTAATATATATCGGAAGGTTTCTAATTTAGAATTCACAATAATCTTTCCTATACCCTCCTTCCTCTCCTTTATTTTCTTTATTATTTTCTGAGGAAGACAGGTAGGAAAAATATTTGATCTTGCATATGCTAATCGTTCCCCAGTTTTTTTATTGATAATAAATATCTGTCGTTTGATCAACTCAGGACTTTCTTTCTGTTTTAAGATTTTTACTTGAGTTTTTGAATTAGTCAATATACTCAGTATTTGCTCTATAGTTCCGGTTTCGGAGATAAGTATTTTTGCATAAAGGGGAAGAATGATGTTTGCTTTGCATTCCAACTCGGCTATCTTCTCTAGCATATAGCATGAAAAATCTTTTATCGTTATTGAAACAATAGCCAATTGTTTACAATAATATACAAACACTAAAAAAATGATCCTGCGACTAATCTAAAAACAACCAAGATAATGGTAAAAACTATAGTTCCTAAACTCACTAACTTAAGCCTGGTCTCAAGTTTTTTGATTCGAAATTTGTCACGTCCATTTCTTATCAGTTCTTTATATTGTCTAGATGTTTTAATTTCAATATAGCTTTCCAGACCTGTTATTAACGATACAATTATCGATAAGAACCCGATGGAATTAGTTTGCATAATAAATCCCGCCAGCAATGGGAGGACACCCCAAGAAATTGCAAACCAGAAATTGTTATGAAACAATCCTTTGAATAGTTCCAGATTATATGCAAAAACAAAAAATCCTTCTAATATGGCAACTATGCCAAGTAGTGATACATAAAAAATTATATAATAGACTCCAATAGTGTATGCAACTATTAGACCGGAAATTATCAATATCCATAATTGTCGTTTGTTAAGGTAATTCCCCCACGGCTTAATTTTTGAACCTAAGATATCAGCGGCATGTGCTGACACTCCTAGTGCTAGAGCATAAATAACACAGATAGCAATAACTCTATCCCACAATACGGAAGGAGAAAGAAGAGAACCAATTATGGTAAAGGATATACACATACCTGTATATGGAAGAAATAACAAGCCTATAAAAATGCGAAATTTTATAGGCCCAAATTTCGGTACGAACCACTCATTTAAACGAGTATCTTCATTCAAGGTTTTTTTGCTGAAATAATTGCCGCGGTTTGCATAGTATAAACAGTGCAAGAAATACTCTTGAATCCCGCCTGGTGTAGAATATACATCATTTCTTTTACCCATTTAGTATTTCTTATGACCTTATTTAAGTCTCTGAATACGACTCTCCAAGAGGCCGAAAATTTACCAAATATTTGAAGAACTACAAAATATGCATCCCATAACTTGCGAAAAATAACATTTTGTGGGTAAATAAAGTCATGAAAAACTATAATGCCATTATGCTTTAATATACGCCAACATTCTTCTATCAATTCTCCGATATGCACATATTTGGCTAAGTACGACGATATGATCGTATCAAAGCTGTTACACCTATAAGGTAATGTTTCTGCATTACCATTAATAAATAAGCAATTTCTCGTTTTAGTTTTTGCAATTTTCAAATAATCCAAGGCTAGATCTAAGCCTATTACTTGTTTTTTATTATTTTTTGATAATAATGAAGAAAGAATCCCCGTTCCGCAAGCAAGGTCGAGAATAGTTTCTCTTTTATCTAGGATGCCCAATATATGATTTTTCCACAGGTAATCCTGTCCGAAGGTAGTAAGACGAACGACAGAATCGTAGCTAGACGCAGTTTTAGAGTTAAAAAATTTTCTAGCATTTTTATGTCCCTCATGTATTTGCAATGTTTTATCTTTATGTTATATCCTAATATATATTGAAACTTATACAGGGAGTCCATACTATATACCAAGAATAATTTGTATCTAGTCAATTGGCAAAGAAAGATATCCATAGAATACCTTGGTGGACGGAAAGTAGTTATAAAAAAAAATAAATCAACAAAAGTTTTTCATGAATATCTCTTAATATTCACTTATACTCTTGCTTCTATTTTGCTGGCTCATCCCTCTGCCCCCCCTCATTTGGGAAAAGTTATGTTAGAAAACGAGGGTTACGATATGAGAAGGAAATTACAAAACTTAGGCATTCCTACGCCAGAGCTTATTTCAATTTCAGATTCCGTTATCATTGAAGAATATATACAACAAGGAGACCTCTACCGAGCATTTTCAGATGGTAAAAATTCAACGTTGGCCTTCCAAGCAGGAGTTCTAACTGGCAAATTACATAAAGCAAATTACGTTTTTACAGACAATAAATCGCAGAATTACCTTGTCGCATCAGACATGTCTCTTATTAGAACTGATTTAGGATTCATACAAAAAAAAGCTTCGATATTTTCACGAAGTATTGATATCGGTTCATTTCTTGCAAGTGTAATCGATCTTGAGAACTCTCAATATCAGGCAATAGAAAGGGCTTTTTTCTATGGGTACAAATCCGAGACAAAACATAGTTTTCCATATCTTTCTATCATATTGAGAAATCTCCTTTCATTCGGTTTTGCTTCTAATCACACTGCAATGGTTCAAAATATGGTTAGAGACTCTTCACAGACACTATGAAATCCTAGATAATGAAGATAGTTTGGTGAAAATAAATTTTGTTGTAAACAATATCACATATTAGCAAGCAGAAAAAAAGGAATCAAATCTAACCTCCTATTGATTTTCTTATTTGTTAGATCTTGAGAATAAAGTTAATCGATCTTTTTTCTTAAGATGAAATATTTAATAATATCTCTCAAAATATTTAATTTTAAAATTCTCAATAGTATTGATGCAATAAATTGACCACAAATTTAAGAATGGGACAAGGCAAGTATAAGTCATAGCAAAGTACATTGTATTAAACAAAAGATGTATTGCATCTTTTTGTAACGATTTACTATTTACTGTTTACACAAGGACTATTTTTGAAAAACCGAGAGAGTGCTTTGACATGATGATAGCAGCGATCTATTTTTGTGCAGAAATCTAATTATAGAAAAATAATTAGAATTTTAGATTACTTTAGTATAAAGCAGAGTTGATCAATATTTATCAGCTTTCAATCATCTCTTGAATTGGAGGCAAAAGACAGAGGGTTCATATTCTTATCCATGTCACGATATGAGAGTAGATAAAAATAGAGATAAAGATTTTATTATAATCTTTTCCTCAGCTTGTTACTTCAGCTTTTGTCTTTCTTGCAAAAAAGAAATGTAGAAAATTTAATGTTTCCTAGACAAGTGTATTACAGTTAGAAATGAGAGAAATCATTGAACAAAGATGACATGAAGAATTTCTATAATATCAAGACAAAAATGTTACCTTCTTCAGAAGAAAAAATGGTCGATAATAATAGCAAACTCAGGATTTACAGATGACTAAATTTTGCTATCACTTATAGACCCGATGGAATATAAACAATCTGTATTCTCGGAAGTTTAATCTTATAATATTAATGGTATCTAGACTTCCTTATTTCACCTGCCGTAATGTAGATAAACCCTCTGTGGTTTAAATAAAAGAATTGACTAGCTCTATAAGCAGTAACATTGATGAAAACAGGCGAAATAAAAAGAAGAAATTTCTTTTTGTTTTATCTATTACTATAATAATTATAATACTGATCATAATAATATTCGCATTCTACTTTAACATAATGAATGTCATCATAGGCCAAACACAACAGCAGAAAAGGAAACAAGGTCCATCTTTACAAATTCCATACAACTCTCTGAAAGTAGAATTAGTAACTGAAGGGTTGTCTTTTCCTACAAGCATGGAATTTATAGATAATAACAATATTTTGGTTTTGCAAAAGAATACTGGAACAGTACATCTTATCTCAAATGGTATTCTACAAAAGAAGCCAGTGTTGAAAGTACAAGTTGACACTAAGGGAGAGCGTGGACTGCTCGGAATCACACATAGCGGAAAAGATACTGTGTTTCTTTATTTTACTGAATCAGACCATGATAAGCCATTACGAAATAGAGTATATCAATATCATTGGAATGGAGCAAATCTAGTTAATCGTACTTTGATTTTGGATTTGCCGGCAGCTCCAGGTCCCTATCATCAAGGAGGAAAATTGAAAATAGGCTATGATAATTACCTGTATGCAGTTATAGGAGACCTTACTGCACCAGACAGCGTACTACAGAATAATAAAAACGGAAAGGATCCTAATGATACCTCGGTAATATTGAGAGTAAACCCAGATAATGGCTTACCAGTCAATAATAATCCGTTTTATAACAATAATAATAATGATAATCATAGTAGTAATGGTGGCTATTATAATGATAAGGATAATGTTGAAAGCTTGTTGGATAGGTATTATGCATACGGTATCAGAAATAGTTTTGGCATCGATTTTGATCCTATAACAGGAACCTTATGGGATACGGAAAATGGAGAAAGTGGCTATGATGAAGTTAATTTGGTTAAACCAGGGTTTAACAGTGGATGGGCACAAGTTATGGGGCCTATTGCTAGAAATAGTAATCAAACGCCTAATGATTTGGTCAGTTTCTCCAGCTCAATATATACTGATCCTGTATTTAGCTGGAGAGATCAGATTGGAATTACTGACATAGAATTCCTAAATTCATCGAAACTCGGAGATAGATTTGCAAATAATATTTTTGTTGGTGATATTAATAATGGTAATCTCTATTACTTTGAAGTTAATGAAGGAAGGACAGGCCTAAAGTTTGATAGTAATAGCAGCAGCACTGGTCGTCATTATATTGGATTAACTGATTTTGTGGCAGATAATAATGACGAATTATCAGCAATAATTTTTGGAACTGGCTTTGGCCGTATAACTGATATCGAGACAGGACCTGATGGGTTTTTGTATATATTGTCATATGATGATGGAAAAATATTCAGAATCGTAAAATAGTTATGCAATATAAAAAACACAACCAGAGTTTGATTCTTAATAGACCGGTATTGCCAAAACATATCTATTTGCTTAAGTTTATTTTAAAATTTTACGCTAGTGGATCTATTAGAAGATTATCGCTATATATAGCATAGATAATAATAACATTAAGAGACAATTAATAACATAATAAATTCAATTGATGATTTTGTTAACAATAAAATGCCATATACGCTTAAGGCTAATCAATGAGAATATTGTTATGTACTTCTATCAGCCAGTTCAATAGAGCGCATCTTTACATTAAACGTTTTTGTTTTATACCTAATTTTAAGTTCTTTTAAAAGAACCTGCGGGAAAATAAAATCTTATTTCTCTTGCTTCGCCTTTTCATTGACATGCTTATAATGATCAATATTTAATTGAATCGTAAAAACATTAGCTTATAATATTCGCTATTATTCTCATAGCGTTAGCAATGCCGTTCAAACGCTTTTGTGATAGCTTGTCCTAATTCTCCATTATGTATCCTAGGGAACTATTAGTGTTTTTTTATCGAATCCTCCGGATCCGAATTTGCAATAGAAGCATTGATCGGATTGCATATAAGGTATTCGTTGAACCACTACTGCCCCTATTTTAAGTGCGATTTTAGTCATCAACCTAAATTTAAAAGGCATTGATGGGATTACTTCGCCAAAATATACATTATAATGATCGGGACAGAATTTGAGTATTACCTGTGCTCTTTGTCTCTGTTCAGGGACGATTTCTCTATTATTACTTACAGCTTTGGCTATATTAACCTGCTCACGTATGTATTCATGCTTAGGGCACGGACAATTCTTACCTCCGGGATGCTTATAGGCTGGAATGTTCTTCCAATCTAAATTTGGGAAGTCTCTCTCAAAATCGTCCATAAGCGATCAATAATCTCTTATAACGTCATGTCATATAAAGGTGTGGGAGATTTAGCAATTATAAAAAGTCATCACTCTCCATCATAACAAAAATTTATTGTTCAGAAATGAGAAAAAATATATTTTTGAAGTTATAAGAAAACGACAAGTAACGTGACAAGAGACAAATACAGTAATGGAAATAGCAGTGCAGCTACTACTACTACTACTGCCGCTAGAAATAATACTATAAAGAGCAGTCAGAATTCAGCAGATTCAAACCTTAATACTCTACTAGAATTCAAAAAAACTCTGGTAGAAGAGCAGAAAACAGGCGAAATAAAAATTCAGGATCTCAACAATAAGATTGAAGGTACCAAGAAGCAGATTGATGAGGAAAGGATACGACTAGAGGATTTTCGTATCAAATTAAAAGAAATTAACGATCAAAAGGACACAGAATACTCTAAATTTACGGAACTAAAAAGTAATCTTATACAAGCAAAAAATCAAGTGAAATCTCTCGATGATAAAGCAGGTTCAGCTGGATCCTCAAAATTCCGTAAGGAACGTTATGATCTGGCTAATTTGACCAAAGCTTTTGAACAGATTGAGCGCGACATTCAAACAAAGAAATTATCAAAAGACGAAGAGAGAAAATTAGTTGCAAGGTCAAAGGAGATTGCTACCAAATTATATGCGTTGAAGATTATCCACAAGAAAGAAGATCATTATAGAAACATTTCGTCTCAGTATGACGCAATAAAAACAAAAATGAACAATATCTTTGACCTGAAATCAGAATTTGGTAACAAGATTGGCGAACTGAAGAAAAGCTTAGATTTTCTTTTAAATTTACGTGAAAATTTATATGAAGAGAGAAGAAAAACAATTCGTGATGTTAGAGAATCGGCAGCAAAATTAGAAATGGTTGAAACACAACTCAATGCAATTGAATTTAGAAAATCACGTATTCAGGCTGCTGAATACCGACAAAGAAAACAGAAGGAAAGCGGAGATAGACGAGAATCCAGATACGAAGTGGCTCAAGAAAGAGCTAAAAGAAGTAAAGAGAATCAGGAGAGATGGAATACATTAAAGGAAGCCGCATTAAAAAAGATGTCAAGTGGCGAAAAGCTAACATTTGAGGAAATGAAGCTAATCTTTGGTGACAGCAATAATCCTGATTAATTACGCTTTCAAATGATTGAGTCATCTTATTGTAGTAGTTTGTATAACGTCTTTATTTATTTTTATTATTTTAACTCTAAAACGAAGAAAAAACAAAATTATTTATGAATCTAGAATCTTGAAATATCAGTAATTTTAATCTAATTTTACAATAAAGCTGTTTCTTAGCTGGTCATAGTTTAATAGAGTAAACAACCACGCCGAATAAGATTTAGGAGTTAAGCCAAAAGCAACGTAAAGGTGGTATAATTTCTCATAGGCCTGTTTTAAAGTGTAGATATTGAAGAGATCTCTCCTTCTGGCTGTGTGGAGTAAAAACATTTCAGACAAAAGATCTAAAGACATTACTTAGGTTACAATTATACGAGAAATCAATGAAAAATAACAGAAGTTACAAAAATAAGGATAAATAAATATCGTAGATAATTTCTCTTAATAGATTTGAGCTAAGTGCAATACTTCACTCTGCCTGATAAACTGAGTGACAATAATAATTATTTTATAGAAAGATAGAGACATTAACAATAAATTCTTGTATGTCCAGTAACTTATAATTGCCTGAATTTCATATTGTATTAAGGTTATAATGTCTGACACAAGGCAGCTTCTTGTTCGTAGAATCAAGGATGGAACAGTAATAGATCATATTGAATCTGGCAAGGCATTGCTCGTATTGCGTACTCTAGATATTACTGGCGAAGAGGGCAACGTGATAACTGTTGCCTTAAACGTTCCAAGTAGCAAACATAATAAGAAGGACATTATCAAAGTAGAAAATAGATTTTTAGAAGAAAACGAAACTAACAAACTTGCCTTAATTGCTCCTCATGCAACTATTAATATTATCAAAGATTACAAATTAATTGAAAAACGTAAGATTCAACTTCCTGATTCTATAACTGGAGTTTTCAAATGCACTAATCTTAAATGTGTTACCAACAGTGATGAATATATCAAGCCTGTTATAAATATTATAGATAAAGAAAAAGTCATACTAAGATGTAGATATTGTTTTAGAACTCTTACAATAAACGAATTAGTATCTTGATTATTATGTAATCATACTGCGCAACAATCTCGTATGTCATCAGGTGGGGACAAGATCGACTTGCTCATGAGAAAAAATATTGTATTCTCATGATTGTCCTAGGATTATGATTGCTACGACGATACCATAAATTGCGATTGCTTCCCCAAGAGCTGTAAAGACCAGTGCCTGTGATCTAAGTTCTGGTCTTTCGGTAATAGCTGCAAGTCCTGCTGCACCAACACCTCCAATGGCAATACCAGCGCCTAGGGCTGCTAGTCCAAAGGCAACTCCTGCACCTATAAATTTAAAAGACCCACTAGCAGATGCTGTTGCTCCGTCTTGGGCATAAGCATTATTTGTCAAATGTCCTACAGCAAGTAGAGTTACACCAATAATCATTGCTATTGTTGAAAATGACAGTAATTTCATAGACATGGTAAGCAAGACAAGGTGCCATATTTAACTATAACTAAACGACAGAAAAGGTAAATTTTATAGATAATGAAGTCCCTAAGATTATAAAAACTGGTTCATGGAATATCATTTTTAGCATTTAACTGTAAGGCTTATCTTTTCTTATTTTAGCTTTATATATAAAATATATCTATTCATGGTGTTCAATTCTAATAGAAGCAAGACATGTGCATAATAAATAATAGTGATAATAGAAAAGTATAATGAGCAAGAATTATGTGTTCAGAATGCCTGTAAAAAGCATAATTTATCACTTTAATAGTTAAATATTTTTATGCATTAATATGTGGTTATCATTTGTAATATAAATAGAAATAAAAAGTGAGTACGTTTGGCTAACACTAAACGAATTTTATCTTTGACACATGAACAAGATGTAGACGGATTGTTTTCTAGTGCGATCCTAAAGAATGCCTTTCCAGATACTTTAGTATTTCTTACAAATTATGGACACAAAAACGTAGAAAGAGCCGCCGCGGCAATCAAGTTCAATGTGGCTAGATCAAGGAAGAATGGAATAATTGTAATCAGCGATTTAGGTGCAGACGACGTACAAGATATTGAACCTATAGAAGATGCCGCTAATAATGCAAGAAATTATGGATGGGATTTCGTATGGCTAGATCACCATGTTTGGTCTGAGAAAATAAAAAGAAGAGTAAATTCGTTTGCATCATTGATCTTACCAAATGATAAAGTGAAATGTACTGCCGAATTAGTTTATGAAAAATTCGCAAACAATAGAAGAACATGTGAAAAGATAGCTAAATTCGCACATATTGTTGATTTTCGGTTACAAGAAGTGCACAAGTTGCCGCCACTCCCTGAGCTTATTACCTATTACCGTAGTATGCCTAACCCATATCCAAAGTTGCAGTCTATAGTAAATAAAGCATCTAAGGGTATATTTTGGGATGACGACTTGCAAGAAGACTTTGACCAATACCTTCCGTTAAGGGAATCTGCCTTGTTCGCTGCAATGAAATCACTTACGATTTACAATATTTGTAATTACAAAGTAGCTATCACGGAGTCGCCAAGAATAATCTCTAAAAGCATATTGTCGGAAAAAATTTTTGTAGAGAAACCAGAGGTGAATCTTGTGATTTTATTTGCTCCAGATGGAAAAGTAAGTATCAGAAGAAGGCCAGGATCTGATATAAAATGTGATGTTATCGGTCAGAAACTAAATGGTGGGGGTCATAATCATGCAGCAGCAGGTTTAATAAAGAATAGTAGTGAAAGTCTGCAAATAGGACAAGTAGCGCAAGAATTAGAGATTATTTTGAGAAACTTATAGTATAACTATATTAAATATATATTGAAACAGGCATTAGGACATAGAACAAAGGTTCAATTAAAAAAACTCACGCGGATGCAAATAATTAACTTGTTAAATTTCTGGATATTTCTTATGACAAGAACAATAAGGTTCTTGATGACGTCCAATAATGTCCACCTTGAGCCACATATGTGTCAATAGAACTAAATACTTAACACCGTAACAGATGTCCCTTCTGCATATTTGGCTTAACTTTTGAGATAATAAGTTCTTTATCTGAGGTTTCATACTATGTCTTATGTTATGTAATTCTAAATTTTACAATTATGTCTGCTTTAGCTTTCTTTAGTCTCATTGTTATTGGGTCAGCCAATTTCCTAACGCTTCATCATAGACTGCGGATGAGATGATAACAATCAAATCCTTTTCATTATATATTGTAACGACATTATTATGACATCATGTATCTTTTTTGCTTTCTCTGATTAATTGTTTTTACGATTGTTGCTCGACATCTTGTAAGTTACCTCTCTAATACTTCGCTAATTCTATAACTGCTCTTCTACACAAATAACATAAATTTAATATCAAATAAACTTATATTTCACAAAATAGGTTTTTTTATTACTGGTACAGTACGTGCAAAATCTGTGCTTAATTAATTGAAAACGATTTTATAATATCCGTGCTCTAATTCGTATCTAATCCAAAATCGCATCGGTTAGTTTCCTCTGTTGATCTAGAGATTTAAAGATTTAACAAATATATTAACGAGTGATATTATAGGAAAGAAAATATTACAATATTGAAAGCCGGATTTCAAATAAACAGGCATTGAGATCATTGTTATAATATCATTAGCTATCAAGTAAAGTCCTTTCACTTACTATAACTATTTTCTTCAATTATCAGAAGAATCATCAACCGACAAGTAACGCTTTATTGTTATACTCCTGTTATCATAGTGAATTACAGCCAATCTTGTTGCAAATTCTTCTTAGCCTTGAGCTTGAAGTTTGAATCCCATTTCTTATTTGTAATCAGAGTATGTCCTTCTAAAGTCCCATGTCCTTAATCTTTCCATGGTAGTACGCATAGCTGCATCTAAAACTTGTCCGCTAGCATCCTTATTTGCTCTTCCAATTATTGTTGCAAGTCCTTTATCATGTCTAGCTAGAGAGGTAGGCATTCCTGTTCTACTTCTATCATTTACTTCATCAGTAGTAAAAGCACGCCATTCTGCCTGTGTTTCTAAAGCTTTCTCTGATATCACATGACCACAGCTTCTACAAATTATCTCGCCCGATTCAGGATCTGTGACCGTCTGATCTTGGCTATTACATAGAGAACATGTTATTGAGCTTTGCATTTTGTCTTTTATAAGAAAGAGATATTATACTTTGCATTTCACATATTTAAATAGATTGTAGTATGGTGATCTAGCACAAGAACATTTTGAAATGTTAATCCAGATTTAACAACGGAGTTTTAGAAATTGTATTAAGAAAAAGGTCGGGCAAGGCAAATACAAGAGAATAAACTTTCTATGAATAATTTTTCTTTATTTAAATTCTAGAAAAAAAGAACTTTTCATATGCCAATAGAATTCTATTACAAGTATGAATGCCTCATTATATAGTAAACGACTGATTATTATAGAAACTGATACACTAGATTTGTCTGATGAATTATGTAAGAAAGTGGGTCTCAGGTTGACTCAGTTGAAATCACTGAATGAAATAACCACTGAGGATACAGTTATCTACTTATCGTTGCTAATGATATATATCTATCAGATTAGACTCTTACTTCTTCTTCATCCGTGTACCCAATGCTAATAAGAAAATCGCGTCCATACTTGAGTCAATCTCAGCCCATATAAATCGATATAACCAATGTGTCCCTGTCAAATCCCTACCTAATGTTTATTGATAAAGCTATGTCATGGCCAAAGTAGCGTGCACCAGATGGGAAAAAATTAATCCGTTGACAATTATCTGTTAAAGATATATTTTCTGCTTTGACGAATTTGACTACTAACTTGACTGCTTAGATGACCAACCTGACCTTCACGCAGACCTGCAGCACCGATGAAACATTTAAAAGCATATCCACTGTAGTAGTTCTCCTAAATCTGACTAAGAAAGTTTCTGACGAGATATAAGAGTATATAGTAATATTTCTGTACTTTCGATCAATCCTAGAAATGACATTGCTAGAACCTGTGGATTAAGTCAAGGTGCAGTATATATACTAGATAAATGGATGGAAGCGTAGTTTAGCTGCCCTTCTGCAGAAACTCTAAGAGAATTAGCAGCTAATCTAACGAGAGTTTGAATAGATACAGCTCAATAAGAAAGAACTGCTTGTAGAATTAGAAAAGAAATGATATAGAGGAAAGTATGGTAGTACAGAATTAGTCAAAAAAATATAAGAGCTAATTGAGATAATGGATTAATAATATGAATGATTATTATTAATGTACAGTGAAGTTACTAATTTTATTCTTTTGCTCCTTTGATCCTTTATTCTAACTGCCTAAATTGACCTGTGCTCTAGAAATTATAATAATATATAATGCTTGTCTCTAGAATCAGCCATAGATATTCTTTCTTGTTTCTGCTTGGCTTAAATTTTTAGATACTATTTGCTCTGTTTGAGTGCAAGCTTTTATATGAAATTTCGTTATAACAAACAAACTATGAACGCATTTGACAAACATAGAAAAAACTTCACTGCCTGGTGTGAAGATTGTAATGAAGTATTTGATGTATTATGGACTGCCAATATGCATCGCGATCATATGGGACACAAAATAAAAGTAACAGAATTCTGGATTACTGGCAGACGATGAATATAAAAATGGCTGTTTTCAAAAGTAATTGATTTTATGCTAGCCCTTTCTTACTCCGGTAAAGGAGGCATTAAGTATAATCTTTCTTATAATTTTAATTACTTCATAGATAGCAGTTCTAAGATCGGCAGCCACACTACCAAGCATTCTTACTATGATGCCAGAATTATAAGGAAGGATTGTCGCTCCTCCTGAAATCTTGAAAAACTTCTGCATACTCGAATTTATCGCTTCATTTAATTCTGCCACATATTTTGCCATTGTAAGTATGTACATTGTTCCAACAACACTGAAAGTGCCAAGTATTCCAAGTGTTTTCAAGTTGCGTTTCTTAGGTTCTAATATTGCAATATCTATGAATCTTAATATCTCCTTTTGATTCTTTGCCAAAGCTTTCATATAACAAATATCATATTCAAATGATTCTCCAGTGGCCACCCTGCCTGGTACTATGATTTCAGAATAGACCATGGTTGCATTATCATGAACATTCAAGTTAACCGTCTGGTAAAAACGAGAGTTCCTATAAGGAATTATTTGGTCGGGAATAAATTCAAAATAACAGCCATCATCTACATCAACATTCACTATCTGTGTGGCATAATTATTTTCCATTCTATAAACTCTTGTTGCGCCTTGTGTTGTTATATGGGCATATGCGTTATTCTTCAATTTTATATCCATCCTGTATCTATCTCCCTGAAGAATGCCTCCTGAAGGAGATATTATGTAAATGTATGCCATCGAAGGTATGGACTCTTCAAGGTATAGTGCTCTCTGGGTGAACAGAGGGACCTTTGAATATTGTTCTTTGACAACGGTTTTTCCTACTTCCGGATCTTTCTCTAATCGTAATACCAAGGCGCCTAGTTTTCCTGCTTTTCCTACTTCAAGTTGTTTTAATTTTGATTCGTATACTAATACTTCCGGTGGTATATCTACCGGAACATAAAATTCTAAATTGTTCATTAATGTATTATTACGACGACGACCTTGTCATTTTGCAATAGCCTTTGGAGGAGACTCAAAGAGAACATCTCTTATTATGTGCTCTGTTACTTCTTTGACTCCTTGACCTGTTTTACAGTTCACAAAGACATAAGGCTTTATTCCCCTTACGTCTTTAGCATCTCTTTCCATGATCCCAAGATCTGCGCCAACATGAGGTGCAATATCAATCTTATTTATTACCAGGAGGTCGCAGCTTTCTATGCCGAGGCCCCTTTTTCTTGGATATTTATCGCCGCCAGAGACATCTATGATATAGATAAAATAATCAGCTAGTGCAGGGCTAAATGTGGTTGTAATATTGTCTCCTCCACTTTCAATTATAATCAAATCGAGATAATTATTTTTTTCTTCCATTTCCTCTACCACTGATATATTCATTGATGGATCTTCACGTATAGCTGTATGAGGACATCCTCCTGTTGCTAATCCGATTACTAAATCTTCTGCCATCAAGCCCTTTTGTGTTGCTAAATTTTGTCTCATTCTATCTGCATCCTCTCGAGAGACTACATCATTTGAAATTATACCTGCCCTATAACCTCTAGATGAAAGTATAGGAACGACTTGCTCTATAAGCATGGTCTTTCCTGAACCAACAGGACCTCCAATTCCTACTCTAGGAATTCGTTTAGCACTCATGCAAAAAGTACTGTGCGATCAAGTAATAAACATTTTTGAATCCAATTTTTCATGTGAAATCTGAATAATATCTATTTCTGGAGCAAACTGCCACATACTTATTAACGGTCTATCAATGTTGTTTATCATGGTATTCAAAATAGTAGGTTTTAATTCATGAATGATTCTCTGGCCTTCAAAATGCTGTAACATCCCTAATCTTAAGGCTGCTCCAACTATGCTTACTGAAAAAGTGTAAAGCATCATAATAGCAGCTTTTTGCTTTGGTATCTTTAAAGCGTTACTTGCAACTGCCATTACAGTAGAATATACTCCTGCAGCTTGTCCTTGTTTTATTGCCTGTTGATATTGATTCATTAATTCATTATCTGTTATGAATGAAGTTAAGCATCTTAAAAGCTGGGTGCCTGATCTAGTAGAAGCGTCTCTTATTTCTTTAACAAGTTTCATTGCATATATTATTTGATCTACTTTTAACAATTTAGATAAATCTGATTTATCAGCACATTCATAGGCATTTCCTAGGGCAGTACAATCTGCCGGACCAATTTGGTGCTCTACATATACCTTTATCAGATCACGCAATTCATTTGCATTATTTATCTTCTTGCTATAAAATAACGTTTCAAGACCGTTTGAAGTAGTATACATACCGGTTGGAAAAAAAGAATCAGAAAGCTGTAGTATACTTATTTCTTGCATGTCCATCTTGTCAATGCTCATGTATTTCCGTGCCCTCTTCAGGTTCAAAGACCATATTTGTGTTATTAATTTTTAGATGTTCGGCTATTGGTGCAAAAAGCTTCCTGAATATTTCCAATTCACTATCGGCTTGAATTGGAAAGTAAATTTTATTTCCCTCTAATTTTAGAGGACGATGTAGGTTTCCTATTGTATGACCAACTTTTACTGGTACGTCAATGATATCGTGGTTGCGGATGTCATCTTTAATCTCGATCACCGCCACATTCTCTGGTTCCATTTCCACTATTACCATCTTCTCTTCTGTTATCATAATAACATCGCCATGTCTTAGTTGTGTTCCCTGTGGAAGGATCAGAGCAATATCAGTTCCTTTATTAGATGTCTTTCTCATCCTAACTCTCTGTGACTCTAATCTGCTGATTTTAATTACTTCACAAACTTTCTTATGAGACATCTCCATATATTTTTCGTTAAGACTGGTATTCTTGTTTATATTTCCAATTACCGAATTAATAGTTATCAATTTCTATCCTTTTTCCTAGTTCTTTTAATTGTCGATCTCGATCGACGAATCCTTTTTACTCTCTTAATCATATCTGACAATCTTTGAGTATAATCAACGAAACCAAAATGATCAAAGGACGATCTGTCAACGAACGCAAAAACAAGCCCTCGATCTCCTAATCTAACCTTAGCGCCATTTTCAAATTTTTCAACAATGATGCAATTTGTAATCTTATGATCTGGGTAATCAAGATTAAGATGTGAAGCAGGATCAATGAGTCCAGACATCGATTGAAGTTTACCTGCCGCAATGACTCCATGTCTTATTTTCGCTGGATCAATTACGATCAAGTTCTCGTCAACATTAGACTCCTCAACACAATGACGAATCAACATTATTGTATCTAATCACCTTTTTAC
Source organism: Nitrososphaeraceae archaeon (assembly GCA_035639375.1). Lineage (GTDB taxonomy): Archaea > Thermoproteota > Nitrososphaeria > Nitrososphaerales > Nitrososphaeraceae > JAJNBK01. The sequence goes on along the minus strand of DASQYF010000008.1, from coordinate 3,266 downwards.
CTCTGATACTGCCTGATGACTCAGATCTTCTGCTGCCAGGTTTTTATCTATTCTTAAAACAGATTTAGATATCTCTCCTGCAGCCTGAAGAGCCATCGTCTTAACCAATAAAGGATCAAGCACACCCTTTTTCCACATATCTACTACTTCGCCTGAATCAATATCAATACCAAAACCACTAGGCGATGCTTTTGCTGCCATAACCTTTTCTAATCCATTATAGCCTGCATTTGTTAGTATTTGACGCATAATGCTTTCTAAAGCTGAAGTGACAACCTCTAGGCCAACTTGTTCAAGACCCTTCAATCTCAAATTATTTACTTTCTCTATGACATGCAATTCTGCAGAGCCTCCGCCGGCAACAACTCCTTTATTCAGAGCCGCTTCGGCAGCATTTACGCCATCTATAGCAGCCCTCCATCGCTCAAGAGATGTCTCTTTAGTTGTACCAGATACAATCATTGTAACCATATTTCTACCCAAACCATTCTCTATGTATATTACCCCATTATCTTCATCTTCATATATATGACCTGCTTTACCTAAAATATCTGTTTTTTTTAGATCTTCAATCGTTCTTATAGCCTTAGCTCCAGTATATCGCGACAGATATTCAATTTCTTCTGTAGATATACGGACGGCAAATACCTTTCTTGCTACAAGAAGATCCTCTATAACCTGATCTACTTCAGGTGACGCAATCAAGATGGTATTTGCACTAGTTGCTAGCATGGCATCTACTATTTCTTTTGATTTGATAACCCTATCATTTTCCATGCTAAGTATTTCTTCATATTTACTGTTGTCTTTAAGCCAAGATTCTTTAACAGGTTTTAAATCTAATTTCGCAATCAGGATCCTTGATTCTTTTATTTCTAAAGGCATCTCGGGATCCATTCTTTTTCTTTCTAGGACTATGCCATTGATGGTCCTATCCTCCATATTGGTTCTTCTAATAACCATGATCGCCTTATCAAAATTATAGGAGCCATTATACATTGCATTTTTTCCTACGGACCTCAGTGCTGCAATTACTAATGAAGAGAGTTTTTCTCCGTCGAGCTTTGATGATAGAGATGTCTTGATTATCTGTTCTAATTCAATGTCATTTAGCGTAATCTTATTGGCCTCTTTTTCCAAAAGCTGACATGCATGATTGACTCCACTCTCTATACCTTCTACAACTTTTGTTGGATGAACACCTAGTTCCTTGATGAGTCTCTTGCCTTCCTTTATCATTTCAGCTGCCATTACTACTGCAGTTGTAGTTCCATCACCAACTAATTGCTCTTGTCTTTCAGCTATTTCTACAATCATTCTTGCAACTGGATGTATAGCCCTTAGGGAGAGCAAGATTGTTACACCGTCATTTGAAACATGTCTATTCATAGCTTGATCTATTAGTAGCTTATCTAATCCCTTAGGTCCTAGGGTAGTTCTTACAGTGTCCGCCACAGTCATCACTGCATTGGAATTGGACTCTAATGCATTGAACTCAATGTTCTCAGCCATAGGCCTCCACACACCATAATTAGGATTTGACATTAGACATTATTCTCTGATACAGATCAAAATAAAGATATATCAAAAAGAATAAAAAAATAAAAGAATTTTCCAGCCATAGTTGATGCTGTGGCCGTTGTTTGCTATTATTACTACTACTACTCCGGTTGTTAAACTGCTATGCCATAAAGTACCTTTGTGCTGATGAGAGTTCCTTTGCAGGATCTACGGTTGCAATTTGTCCGTCTAATTTTACTTCATATGTCTCTGGATCTATTGTTATCTCAGGAGTCTTGTCGTTCCACATCATATCTTGTTTGCCAATACTTCTGCAATTCTTAACAGGGAGAATCACTTTTTCCAATCCTAATTTCTCGGGGACTCCTAATTCTATGGCTTTCTTTGCCATAAAAGTGAATGATGTGTTCTTTACTGCCCTTCCTAATGCTCCAAACATTGGTCTATAGTAGACTGGCTCTGGAGTTGGAAGAGATGCATTTGGATCTCCCATGATTGACCATGCTATGAATCCTCCTTTAAATACCATCTTAGGCTTTGCAGGGAAGAATGCCATTGGATACATAACTATATCTGCATATTTACCTACTTCAAGAGATCCTAGATAGTCTGAAACACCGTGTGTTATTGCAGGATTAATTGTTGTCTTTGCAATGTATCTTTTTGCTCTGAAATTATCGTTATCGCCTGTCTCCTCTTTGTATCTTCCCTTCATCTTCTTCATTTTGTCTGCAGTCTGCCATGCGCGTATTACTACCTCGCCTATTCTGCCCATTGCTTGACTGTCCGATGAATACATACTTATCACTCCTTCATCATGTAAAACGTCTTCTCCAGCAATAGTTTCAGCTCTTATCCTTGACTCTGCAAATGCGACATCCTCCGGAACTGCAGGGTTAAGATGATGACAGAACATCAACATGTCAAGATGCTCATCTACTGTATTTACAGTGTATGGTCTGGTTGGATTGGTTGAAGATGGCAGAGCGAATTGTTCTCCAGCAATCTTCATAATATCTGGTGCATGACCACCACCTGCGCCTTCTGTGTGATATGTATGCAATGTTCTACCATCAATAGCATTTATAGTATCTTCTACGTAGGCGCATTCATTTATTGAATCTGTATGAATGGCTAGCTGTGTATCAGTAGCGTCTACTGCTTTTAGAGAAGCATCTAATACTGCATTAGTTGTTCCCCAGTCTTCATGATCTTTGAGGCCGCATGCTCCTGCTTCTATCTGCTCCATTTGGGTTGCTAATGATGGATGAGAATCATTCCCCTTTCCTAAAAATCCCCAGTTCATAGGTGTATCTTCGATCGCTTCCAACATTCTGCTCATATTAAAGACTCCAGGTGTACAGGTCGTTGCACATGTTCCATCTGCTGGACCAGTTCCTCCTCCTATCATGTTGCAGATACCATTGCTGATGGCATCTATGTACTGTTGTGGGCATATATTGTGAACGTGTGTATCAAAGTGTCCTGCGGTACATATAGTGTGTTCGCCAGCTGTAGCTTCAGTGCATGCTGAAACAATCATCTTTGTATTTACTTTATCCATTACATATGGGTTGCCTGATTTTCCAACTCCAGCTATTTTCCCATCCTTTATTCCAATGTCAGCTTTAACTATTCCTAGCACCGGATCCATGATAACCGCATTTGTAATTACATAATCAAGAGCACCATCTGCATTTGTGACACCAGAAGCTTGCGCTAACCCATCTCTTATTGTCTTTCCT
>DASQYF010000007.1:0-3670 GCA_035639375.1 Nitrososphaeraceae archaeon | reverse complement strand
TTTATAATGATAGCAATTTTAAAAGAAAGACAAATATCCTTCATTAACCGTTAATACCATATTGACTCATAACGGAATAGATATTGATCAGTTCCTTCTACTCACTATCTATCCAAGTATTGTATTCTTCGGAGTTGGGTTTATTGCTAAAAAAACTGCTATGCGCGAATCTCCCAAGTATGCCTTGCAGGCGCTAATATGTATCATTTTTTCGATTGTTTATTTCGTAGTAATACCCAATGGAGGAGCACAGGGACTGGCAATAGTGCTAGCAATGTTAGGCGTAATTCTATTAATTATGGCCAGAAAATACATGGTATACCCGTTAGAAGAGGAAGAAAAAGGAAGTAAAGGTCAATCCACTACTTCAACTGATGGAACCTAGCATTGCAAAAGAAAAAAGAATGTTCGTATTCAAATAAGCAAAAGCATGTTTCTCTGTTATCAATAAAGATTACCAACACAATATAATGATAAAAAACTACAACAATAACCTTTAAGGTTACAGCTTACAATGCAACAATTAATTTATGAAGAAAAACCATTGTATTATTATATAAACAATGGTTAACATAACACATTCAAAACCAGACGCTCTAGCCATCAGGCGATATTAATTTAATATTATTGCAGCAACAGAACGGTAGCCAGCTTAAACATTGTAATACTAATGTAATTGGTATATTATTATTTTAACATATATAAAATATGAGTAGATAACTATCTTAATTGCTTATAACCTATAAAGCATTTACTATATTATGAGCAATAAAGATAGCAAGAATTACAAGGATAATACGACGGAACCCACTACAGCGACATCTACCAATGAAGATACCATTGTAATTTCTCCGTCTAACACTGAATATAAAATACATGATCAAAAGTCTTCGATTGAACAAGAAGAAGAAGAAGAATCTTTATCTGCCAGGGCCAAAGAAGCTGGACAATCTTTTAAGGATTTTATAGTCACATTGGGCAAGAAAGCAATGTCAATAACAGAGGAGAAAACCACGGAGACAAAAAATGAATCTCTAGATATTGGCGCAAAAAGAGATTCACAGGCTATTCAAACTTTAGGTGCAAACGTTGAGAAAGCAATAACTGTTTTTGAAGACACTATTACTAGCCTACGCAAAGAATCTTATGATGAACAAGCTCAGATATTAATAGGATATAAAAAGTTAATACAAGAACAAATTAACGTTATTAATGCAAGACTAAGTATGGTAAAAAAGTTTAAACAAATAGATTGAAATAAAGTGCTGTAATATTAGGATGATTATACTACAGATTTATAGGTTACCTAGTTAGTACAAAAACATATAACAGCAAGATATAAAATCAGACCAAATATGCAGAGTACGGGTATATAATTAAGTGTTTTTCATGTTCCTGCTGGCTGGTTGCTCACACTATTTTATCTACTCTTACGTGCATTATCTTCACTGACAAAAATATGGTAATTGCAGCCAATATTAGAATAAACATGAAAATAAAGTCATAGGATTGTCTAGAAGGAAAAGCCTCTGAAATACCATCAGATATCTTAATTAAATCTTGATTAGTTTGCATAAACATTCCAGCTACAGTAGGACCTATAGCTGATCCAATATATCTTAATAGAGTGTTTATACCCAGAGATAATCCTATAAATCGTGAGGGTACAGAAGTAGAATTTATGTTAAGCTGACCTACGTTTAGCATTGATAAACCAACTCCCATTGTTGCAAGGTTTATTGCTAATTGTATTGCATTAGTATGAAAAATTAAAAGTCCAAGAAGACCGACAGTTGTTACTACAGCTCCAATTAGTGTTACCTTTGACGAACCTATTCTTGATATTATGAAGCCAGAAGTAGGACCAAATATAAGAGATGTAATAGAAAAGGGCAATTGTATATTTGCTGCATATACTGCATTTCCACCAATCCCACCAGATAGTACAGGACTCTGAACAAGAATAGGTATCGTCTGAAAGATTGCAAAGGTACAGATACCCCAAATAATTACTATGATATTTGATATCAATATGGGTTTATGAGCTATTAATTTGAAATCAATAAGCGGCGAGGAAGCTTTTCTTTCTACAATTATAAATGCAGCAAGAGAAACAGAACCCATAAAACAAAGCAATACTATCTCCCGTGAAACATATGATGATTTTAGTAAGTCAGTATTCTCTGATGGTTGTATTAATGTGAGAGCCGACAAAAAAGATGTAATGGTTATAGCAAGGAGTATTGCTCCTTTAATGTCTAGTCTAGTTGTAATACCTGAAATTATAATACCTTTTGTTAGTTTAGTTTGCCTCATTTGTTTATCCAGGTACTTTTCAGCATCTTTCTTTTCTTCAATTGATGAATTCTTCTGCTCAATCAATATTTCTGTTAATTCTTTAACTCGAACATATTGTAAGATTATAATGATTAGCAATACTGCTACTGGAATAACAGAGTAAAATGTTGCTCTCCAACCAAAGTGTTCAATTATGTTTCCACCTGCAAGCAAACCAAGAACACCACCAAAAGCAAACATTGAAGCTAACGTTCCCTGAGCAATTGCAACTTTATGCCTTGGAAACTGATCTTGAACAATAGCAAATACGATGGGAAACACAGACATTCCTATGCCTTGCACAGTTCTTGAGATTAACATTGAATAGATATCAGTTGAAACTGCACCTCCAATTACACCTACAGTATAGATTATCATTACTATCAAAAGAATTCTTTTTCTACCATACATATCAGAGAGCTTACCTGCTATTGGTACAGATATAGCTCCAGAGATAAGATATGATGAAAGTATCCAAGAAGATGTGCTGTAAGTAATACTAAAATCATTTATCAAATGAGGAATAGCTGGTATAAGCATTGTCTCAGCATAAAGCACCATTGTTGCTATGCTACTTAGGATTGCCAATATCTTCCATGCATTAAAAGAGATCTTTGATCCTTGAGTATCATTGTTATTACTATTGCTTTTACCTGGCATGTCATATACCTCTTTCTAGCATACGTCTTGTACTATAATGGTATTTGTTCCAAAGAGTATGCATAGGATAATTTTATCGAGCACTCTTGCAGACAAAAAGGTTTCAAGAATTGTTAGGCATTTATCTGTCTATCTTGCTATAAATTCTTGTGGTTGAGCGGAAACCAATTCTACTTATAGATGAGTCTGATGATTCTGTGAAGGCCATTGATCTCTTCAAAAGGCTGGGCATTGACTATGTGGAATATAATATCAAGAAATTTGAAGAAAGCTGTTGTGGTGACCTCCCCACAACCAAGGCTCCTTCCCTTTTTGCAGTTGAAGGAATCTTTAAAGGTTTAGAGAAAATTAATGAATACATCTCGTTAAAGAAGGACGCTGCTTCTAATACTCAGTCTGAAAGTGCATATTGGTAAGAATTGAAGGAAGATAAAAATACATACATATGCATTATATCTAGGATACTGTTAAGGAATATTTAAGAGATGAATTAATTAAAGCTTAAAGATTGAATCAACTGGAAGAATTAAAAACAATACTGCAAAAGGAGATTCAAGATCTTAAGACTACTCTTATAAAAAATCATATTCAGGAAGGTGAAATAACAGATCGTCTGTTATCTCGAATTGCAGATCGTAATGATATAATAAGAATCAATACATTGGAGTGGGTC
>DASQYF010000006.1:0-2587 GCA_035639375.1 Nitrososphaeraceae archaeon | reverse complement strand
GGGAACAATTTGCCATGAGACTCCATATTTGTCCTTGAGCCAACCGCATTGCTGCGCCTGTTCATCTCCGCCGTGGGAAAGCTTCTCCCAATAATAGTCCACCTCATTTTGTGCCTCACAATGCACTTGGAATGAAATGGCTTCGTTAAATTTTAAAATTGGACCACCATTAAGGGCTACAAATTTTTGCCCTTCAATTTCAAATTCCACAGTCATTACTGTTCCCGCCTCCCTTCCGTGAATCTCATATCCCTCTTTTCCATAGCGGGAAATATCGACAACCTTTGAGTTTTTAAACATAGAGGCATAAAACATTGCTGCCTCCTCAGCTTTATCATCGAACCACAAACATGGGATAATTTTGTGCATATGGATAAGGGAATATAAAATACATTTTATAAGTGTGTAAGGGATCAAAAGTATAGTTGTTGCAACATATCAAAGTATAACACCTTGTTGCTTCTTCAATAGTCTATCTGTTAGCTAAAAACAAGGCTTGTTATTGATCTATGCATAATAAAACCTTTAAAGCTAAGATTGTTCTCTACTAATCTAGGAACCTACCTTTAGCACTGATATCGGCACTAATCCCACCGAACCCGTGAATTAACCTGTATTGCTACTACTGCCGCTACTTCTTCTAATCCTACATCATCATTACCAATCATCGACATTCCCAAACATATGAAAGTGATGTCTACAGAATAGAAGAGCCAGAAGATTCTCATCACAGAAATGGTGATATTGATGATTGATTTAATAATAATAACAGTAGTAGTTTCATTTGCATTATTTATTTCCTAATAACGCAGTCGCCATGTTAAATAACGTAAAATTGTTCTATTTATTTTTAGTAAAAAGAAAAAAAATTTGATTACAGCAGTAAGGGATATACTGATGTTATTTCGCTTTTAACTAATGTTATTTGTATAGTCGTATTTGTCACCGATCTAATACTATTCGGATAGAGGGAAAGATACTAAGTCATCCACAACTGGTGGACCGAATGTTATTGTGCCTTCATTACTACATTCAGCAGATAATTACTATCTAGGTTGAATGTAAAATAGGCAGCAATTGAGCCACATTTGAAGTTTTACATTTTTTGGACATATGATAAAATAGGTTCCAAAAATGTAAGATCAGAAGAATATCCAAAGAGTGGTAATAATCCATCCAAGTACGAACCTACAAATATTCCTTAATTTATAATCTATTTTTTATATTATGTGCAGTTTCATAGAAATGGATTACATACACTAGTGCATTGCATCCCACCGCATATGACCATATATATCCTGAGTTCTAGCTAATTTGACACAACTGCTAAAGAAAAGTTAATTAACTAAGACCATCGGGAACCGTATATATACAGGGACCTGATCCAACAGAATAGTTATTCAACCTATAAAGGAGAAGGGTCTTGATACCACCGAACCCTAATAGCAATATTATCCACAAATTGATTACTAGTTATAAAATGAGAAAAAATAATCGGCTTAGAAAATCAAATGTCAGTACAAATTTGTTAAAAATAAAGCTATTTTTCATACTGCACGAACAAAATAGATCCAGTCAATATTGATTAAATATGTTGCAGTATGGATGAATGTATGACTTTGTGTTCTGTTGGAATGGTTATTATGAATAAAGGGAGATAATACCTTGGATAACGATAACAAAAATAATAATGGTAATGATATAACAAAAAGAAAAATAGAGAGAAAAAACATAATGGCTGCAACTAAATTTAAGATAGATTTTTCATTTAAGAGGGAAGTATTCTTCATTATCGCAGGAGCCCTTGCAGGATCCATAATGTATGTTATTCCTATAACCGTGTTTGCAATTGAACAAGGGTAATTATATTATTTAACATGGATAGTATTTGGTCACATTGCGGGCATTTATTCTCCTGTTTCATATGTCATAGTTACAGGATTTTTGCTACATATTTTTGTTGCAACAAGTATTGGTATAATAGCAGGACTTTTTCTATACAAAACCAATATTCTAAATATAAGCAAACCATCTAATGGGTTGAAATATGGGCTCTTTGTTGGTTCTTTAGTATTTGTTGTTTTTGCCATACCAGTTCAACAATTCGTATTAGGTCCTGAATTTGCACGCACAATTGGTAATAGTTCAACTACCACGACCACGAATATTAATACACCACCTCCTGTTATTATAGAAGATTCTCAACCTATGATAAGCCAGCCATCAGCAACATCATCTTCTTCTTCTTTTCCGTCAAATCAATCTGTTTTTACACAGTTGAGAGCCCTCTTAAACTCTCTTATAATTAATTTAGTTTTCGGAATAACACTTGGATTATTTTCTTCATTCTTGTCGATAAAATTTGGTGCTAGATATAGATGTCCTAAATGTGATATTTCCTTCTCGAGGGTTGATTCTCTGCAACGTCACCTTGAGCTTATACATGGTACTAAACCAATTCATCCAAAGGAGATACTTATTTTAGGTGGAGGATTTGCTGGTGTAGAAGTATTAAGAAGGCTGCAGGATAGATTTCAAAATGATGTCAATGTCGATATTACAATGGTAAGTAAAGATAACTTTTTCC
>DASQYF010000005.1:0-5246 GCA_035639375.1 Nitrososphaeraceae archaeon | reverse complement strand
CGAGGTAGGTCTACGGAAATAATCATTGAAGGAGTAAAATTATAAAACTCCGATTTGAAAAGTATCCGATACTATCCCGCTATTAGATGCGACTTTGGTATTATAATTAATTTGATATTATTATGGAAAATGTTAGAATATTAAATACAGACGGTCTATATAGTTGTTGAAAATTTCATTATGACTTTAATAATTGAAGATCAAAGGTGAAACCCCTACTTCTATTGACGATCGTCCTTCAATATGTTGGTTCATCAAGTTCAATTATAATGATTGATTAATTGTCGTATTTGTAGTAGCAATTTTGAATATAATGATATAGACATTATTTTCTAAACAAGACTTTAGAAAGTGAAGACAATGAAAGCAGAAATAGCAGATAGATTATTGTCACGCTCCAATCGTAAATTAAGATCTCTTCAAGATCTTGTTTGTGAACATTTCTAATGCTTCAAGTTCCCTAGATGGCTCAAAGTGCACTATAAGATACTGAATTCCAGCTTCTTCAAGCAATTCTATTTGTCTTGATACATCTTCTGCTGTTCCATATGTTGCAAATTCTCTGTCTCTAATTTGTTGTTCAGGGATTCCTTTGTAGAACTGTTGTGCCCTTTTCCTAGCTAACTCCTCACTGTCATCAATTACTACAAGATCAAGTTTGGTCTTCAAAATTGAATCATAATCCCTTCCTACTCTTTTACAGTGTTCTTTTAGAACGTCTAATTTTCTTTTTATTGTTTGAATAGACCCAAATAGATTGCATGCGTCAGCATACTTTGCTACAATTTTGAGTGTTTTTCTTTCACCACTCCCACCTACTAGTATAGGCGGTGAAGGTTTCTGTATAGGCTTTGGGTTACAGTACGCATTTCGGATTTGATAATACTTCCCTTCAAAGGAAGCAGAAGGCTCTTCAGTCCACATCTTGCGTATGATTTGAATTGCCTCTTCTAGCCTTAGCAACCTCTCTTGGTTAGATGGATAAAAAGGAATACCATATGCTGTTGATTCATCTTCAAAATAAGAGGCACCTATTCCCATGAACAATCTTCCTTTGCTCAATACATCTAATGTAGCAGCGATCTTTGCTAAAATGGACGGATATCTGTAAATTACGCCTGTAACAAGTGTTCCTAGTTTAATTTTTGTAGTAATTCCTGCAAGTACGGATATGGTTGTCCAACTCTCAAGAATAGGGTCTTGTGGTTTTCCTACTATTGGAATCTGATGGAAATGATCCATAGTCCAAAAAGAATCAAAACCTCTATCCTCTGCGCTTTGAATGAGATTCTTTAAATAATCAACAATCTGTGAAGAATCGCCGTTGCGGTAATCAAAACTAAAAATAGGATGTTGCAAACCAAACTTCATTGTAATCTCATAGCCAGAGATTGATTTATGTATTTTGCAAATATCATATTTTAAGACAATTTGAAAATTGGCTTGGATGCGAATGCCTGTCATATCAATGTATTTGTCTGAGATCTAAGTCAATGCATATTTTTGTAATAATTATAGCCTCTAGCCATGGAAGAACTTCTTGTAACAATTGGCCTTGTAAGATACGTCCAATATCATCAAGCCATTCTATCCATATCCTATCCCAATAAAATCTGGTGCTAATTTCCAACCATCAGGTGTACTATGAGTATCAAGCCAAGATTCTATTGCTGATTCCCTGTCACTTCTTGCTAGCTGGTCTGCACTTGTTGCAGATAAATCTCGATCCTTCTCTTGCGGAACGTTTGTATTCGTCGTAGAGTTCGCAGAATGCTCCAGTATATTTTGTATTATCGTGTTAATAGATCTAGTTGGTCATTTGTCACTTTGTTTGCTTGTGAATACTGAGCAAATTTCATACTTCTCTTAGTAAATGTTTGAAATAATTCCCTGAGTTGTGTTGAGCTGCTACTTGCTGCTGAAGTGGGATTGTTAAGCTCATGAGCAAGACCGAAGGCTAATCTTCCAAGCGTTATAAGATTTACTTGATCTTGTGATACGGACTCAATTAATTAAACTCACTGCGCCATGATTCGTAGGATTTCATCAGTCATAGGCGTACAAGAAGTCAAGACATTCCAAGACTTTTCTTTCCTTAGACGTAAAAGATGACTTGATTCAAGTGTACGAGTTGTAACTTGATATGGGAATATCTAGTAATATCGGAACTTCTCTCATATATTTCACTAACCTGAGGGTACTCAAATTCGCCTTCTTCTTGTCTGATAACTTCTTAGTGACTTAAACCATTCTCGAAAGAAGCACATAAAAATAATCAGCCGGTTTCCCTTCTGTAATAAATTCTTCTGCTGACCTTAGTAATAATTCCTCGCTGCTAACAATACATCTTGTTATTTACTCTTCATTTAATTTCAAAAAGGGCATGATTCGACTAAGATCCTTTATGTCTGGTACTATTTATTTACAAGTAACCGGGACAAATAACTTGTCCTGGCATTCTAATTTCTGAATTTATTCAAGCCTTCTATAGAATTCTTGGCCGTGTCGATTTGAATTTAGCGCAGCCTTTTCGATTTTGAGTTGTTATGAGGACTGCATTAGTAGAACTTACCGGATTAGGTTTAACCTACTGACTAGGTCATATATTACTACCGTGCTTAAATAATATTATTGTTTAAATAATACATGATAAAAATAAGTAAATCAAATGAGCAATATTATTCATCTCGTGATAAGAGCCGTTCAACTTCAAGAGTTGTAAATAGTGTTCAAACAACTGAAGGAGAAGGTTTTCTCGTAAATAGGGCTTTTCCAACTGGTCTTCTTTCAGACTTGGATCCATTTCTCCTCTTAGATGAGATTGGTCCTAAATACTTAGGTCCAAGTGAGGCAAAGGGAGCACCTGATCATCCTCATCGTGGTTTTGAAACTGTTACCTATATGCTTGAGGGTCAGTTCGAACATAAGGACTCTAGAGGAAATGCGGGAAAGATAGGTCCTGGGGATGTCCAGTGGATGACCGCTGGAGCTGGAGTAGTACACTCAGAGATGCCTGAAAAGAATTTGGCACAAAAAGGAGGTCGATTACATGGTTTTCAACTTTGGGTGAATCTACCAAGGAAGGATAAGATGATCAGCCCTCGATACCAGGATATTCCTTCCTCCAAGATCCCGCTAAGTAAATCTGATGACAGTCTTGTTACAGTCAAAGTCATAGCAGGCGAAGCACTTGGTATTAAGGCGATAATTGAAACAAGAACTCCGATCATGTATTTACATTTCACTCTACAACCAGGAGCAAGTGTAACACAGGCCGTTCCAAAAGAGTATAACGCATTTGCATATGTAATTGGGGGTCAGGGTTTATTTGGTTCTGATAATCAAAAACAACTAGCGCACAGAGGACAAATAATCATATTTGACAAAGATGGTGAAGAAGTAAAAATTAATGCAACCGATAACACAACGTCAGCTTTCGACGTGTTACTTATAGCAGGCAAACCTTTGAACGAGCCTATTGCCCGCTATGGTCCATTCGTAATGAACAAGAGAGAAGAGATCATGGAGGCTATAGTTGATTATCAGAGTGGATCAATGGGGAAGATAACCTTTGATAAAGATTCACAGGAAAAGAAGAATGAGAATGCAAATAATAAGAATGAAAATAGAATAGAGGGAGGGATGACTAATTAGTAATACCAATAAGCGAAGAGCTTAACATCACTGTAGTAGAAAAGGATAGCAAAAGCGTAGTATTATTGCTAACTAGATAATCGTTCCAGAATATTTTCGATCACTATATTTTTTAGATGATGAGTTGTTAAGAGAGTCCTATTGGTCTATTAGAAGTCGGAGTGGGATATTTCTTCTTTTGGACTAGTAACAAGAATAGCTGCAGCACTTTTTATAATAAAATAATAATTATGGCTACGCTTCTTGTGGTGATATCAAAAGGCTATATGAAAGGATATGAACTAGAATTGTTGTTAATGGCAATATCTATAAGTCTTTTGCTAACAGGTCCAGGAAGAATATATATTGAATGGGATGCATTGAAAAGAGAAATATTTTCAAAAAGGAAAGGCCATTATTCAAAAGCAAAAGGAAGCCATTCATAGAGTGTGACTAATTCCTGATATAGCAAACTAGTTATCTGATAAAGATGTAGTAGACTTGCAAGATTTTGTACATTATGTACAATGGCACTCCTTTAATTGTTTAAGGAGAGTTCATATCTGCTTAATCATATAGTCAATTGGGTTATACTAACAATTCAAGAAACTAAATGTCATTTATAGAATTAAATATATTATTGATACTAATACTTAGTAACATGCTGCGCTCTCAGTCATTTGTATGCCGAATATGAAATGAGAGGTAGTCCCAGAATATACATCTTCATCTTAAATAGCATAATCATAATTTGGCCTTTTAGAAGATATATTTCTCTGCGACAGTCTGATTTGTACTTTTATTCTTAAAAGTAATAGTAAAAGAGATTGAAGTGAATCTTTTGTATGAGTGGCAGCCTATTTTCCAAAGAAAGGTATTCTTATCAAAGAAGAAATGAATCATGGACAAATCCTTTAGATGCTATTTCTTCAAAAGAAGAAGATGATAAAGATTCATTAAAAGTATACTAAATAATTGTTACAAGCATTATGCTACTGCAATTAATGCTAAGGGCCAATCAATCTTTGATGCTTCGAAAAGCGGATGCATAAAGCTAACTTTCAGTGCTACTAATAAGAGATTGAATTTCACGACTATGAGATCGTGACATGTTATAAACATGGGAGTAAAACGATAATTTTTTCTTTAGTAATGATAATGCTATCTATGTCTTATTAAGATAGTAAATATTAATGCTTGTTCTATAGTAGATATTAAAATAATACCACCGTCAGGTTGACTAGTTCTAGCAATCTCTATGATGGCTTTAATCATTTCTTCAAACATTTTGAGCATAGAATTTTATGATTGTTTTTAATAACTAATAATCGTACATATATCTGCTCTTCTAGATCTCTCTATCCATCCATCAAGATCAACCATGAAACAATTTATTCTGATATTTAAGTATAGTTAATATGAACTAGCTTTGTGTTTTAAATCTTTGAATGGCAAGATATGATTTTTCACATCTTACATGATCAGCACGAAGATTAGCCTCTACAGGATTAGCTAGTAGCGTGTGTACGTATGTATGTAGTTATAGTAATACTCTAGCCTAGAATTGTTGCTACATGTTTTACTAGATCTTCTATTGCATTTGGTTTTCTAAT
>DASQYF010000004.1:0-9299 GCA_035639375.1 Nitrososphaeraceae archaeon | reverse complement strand
GATAAAAACTGTGAATATGACTCCTGCACTAATTAGAAAAGTGGTGTTCCCAAGCAAATTATATAAAACGCCTCCAGATGTTAATCCAATAATACTTGCGAGGCTTGCAAAACTACTTGCAATACCTTGTACTGCACCTTGATGAGTAGTTCCTGCACGCTTTGAAAGTATTGACACTACGGATGGCCACATTAGACCATTACCAACTGCAAATAATATTGCTGCCCCGTAAATCAAGGCAATATAATTTGATACAAACAAAACGAAATTTGTACCTAAAATTAGACTACCAATTACTACCAATTTTTCCTCGGAGAATTTTTTTAATGCTTTACGTAAGATTGGACCTTGGACCAAAACCATGATACCGCTTAGTATTGCAAAAAATATTCCCATTTCTGTTACTGTCCATCCTAAGCCAGATACAGCATGAATCGGAAAGGAAGTGTAAAAGATGTTAAACCCAAGAAAAATAAGAAAATACAATAAGAGCAAAAATGAAATATGCTTTAAATGGAAAACATCTAGGAATTTAAGTTTCTGTGGGCTTGAAGTCTTGTAACACTCCTTGCATTCAAATGCAAAGACTTTTCCAACATTTTGTCTTTCTTTTTCTGGAATTACTATTACTGATGAAGACTTGGATTCCTTTAGAGTGAAGTTTATCACAACTAAGATTGCTAAAGAGAGAAACAGGGCTGCCAGTACGGGTAATTTTTCTCCATAGATTGTTGCACCTAAAATCCCTGCTAACGCTGGTCCAACAATAAAACCTAGATTAGAAGATATTGCGATTTTCCCAAAATTTTTGCTCCTGTTTTCTTCTGATGAAACATCGGAAACGTATGCATCTGCGACAGAAACATTGCCACCAGTAAGACCATCTATAGCTCTGGCAAAGAATAGTACAACTACTGGAAGAGTTATAGTAATCGTTCCAATTACTGTAGAATTAATGCTAAAGAGATTTTGAATAGGTAAAATTAATGCAATAAGGAAAATAACCCATCCAGCTAGCGTTCCTCCATGACTTAAGAGAAGAATCTTTTTCCTTCCATAAATATCAGACCATCGTCCTAAAATAGGAGCCCCAATAAGTTGTAATGCAGGATACGTTGCAGCAAGCATCCCATAGACTATAGCATTTCCACCAAAATCTGTAACTAAAAAAACCAAAAAAGGGAGAACAATACTAAAACCTAGTGTTCCGATAAAATTGATTAATAGTATAGGAAAAAGTGAGATCTGTTCTTTGTGTACTCTTGCCATTATCCAGCTGTTATCCTGGATCTTTAAGTATTTCAATAATCCTACGAAAGAATCATTGAGGACAGAACCTTCTTCTTGTAACATAAAAACGAGATTAAGAAGCGGGCAACAAATTAATAACCAAACTTAACTATTTAAATGACCTTCTTCATATAGTTTGTGATGCCTTCAATGGCAAAATGTCAAATGCTTTAATCCCATTTATTATGCTGAAGATAAAGCAACATAACCAATTAATTTGTCTCCAGAGAGTACATTTACCAGAACTTACTGGAATTCTTTAGCATTAAGATTTGGAATTTCGTTTACTCTTTCCATAGTAGACTAAATCCTTTTTAGGCTAAAGATCATATTAATATCAGTGTCAGAAGATTATGATACAAACTCTATGGATGATGTTCTACGAGAACTAGATAGAGAGAAAACTAACATAGTCATTTCTAAAGAAATTAGAAGGTACAAGAAATCAACTACTATAGTGCGAGGTTTGCAAGATAGAACAGATATAGAATCAATAACAAGGGAGCTAAAGACAAAGATAGGAACTGGAGGGACATATAAAGACAATCAAATTGTATTGCAAGGTGATCATAGAGAGTCAGTCAAGAGTCTGCTTATATCAAAAGGATTTAATGAGAAATCAATCGAAATAATGTAAAAAGTATTATAAAAACTCCGATTATTGATTCAAATTATATAAATTATAATTTTTATATCTTGTTAGTCATTATCAGAGTTTTGTTGATGTTGTTTGAACCATAGAGTTACTCCACTCTACTTTTAGCAAACAAACCCTATGTCAAATAAGATTTGCAAACAATTCAAATCCAGCAATCAACATCTAATGATAAGAAAGGAAGTACATTTCATTATTATCAGTGCTATGATGAAAAGAGTTCATACATGAAGAATCTTGTGCTAATAAATCAGAACAAACAACGTGTGTAAAGGAAGAACTACTTATTTTAGTAGTTAGTTTTAAGATAAGTATGATGCAAATAAATATACTTGGCTACAACAGCGATGAAAATATATTTTAATTATCATATCCATTACCATATATTATTGTCAAATGATATGTAACTGGATAGTCCCAGCCATATGGACCAGCAAAAGCATAATTACTGCTATTTGTTTCTGCAGTAGTCGTAGCATTAATACTTTTTAACCCACCTTTAAAGTGGATCACGTGTTTACCAATAGCAAATGGTTTTAAGAAAACCCAATTACCATCAGATACTGCTTGGGTTGTTGTTTGTGGAGGCAGTTCAAGAATATTGTTTTTTGCTAATGTAAAGTTAAATAATGGTGACTGTATACGAGATTTGTCCAAGTCTTTAATACCTATACCATTGACCTTTGCTTCTAGATAATTTACTGTATCTTCCATTTCCTTGCTGCATTGACGGAGCTCCTTTTCAGTCTTAAGATTTGGAAATTCAGCAAAAGAGCACTCAGAATTTAGGATAGGAAAGAGAATTGCTTTACCAAAAGGTATAGTACAATAACGATCGACAGGATGTCCATACGTACCTGTTAGAAACCATACTGGACCACTTTGACCTTGAGTACAGTATCTACCAGTGTCATCATAAGCTGGATTAACATCTTTGGGTATAGAATAAGCCCATTGCCACCATCTAGCCGTCCATTCTCCATATGTTAAACCATATGGTTTGGAATCTGCTTGGAACGTTTCTATTTTAATATTACTGTTTCCGCTATTATTAATAATTGTTTGGGCTTGGGAAGAAGATGAAGAAGATGAAGGAGATACCACAGCTACCGTTAGTAATAATATTAAGATACAGGTAATAGCTCCACAAGATATATTTTGTTGTATGTCATTGGCATTCCTTTTAATTTGCATATGTTGTGTTTTACAATAATTTGTAGGTATTAAAAAGGTCTTTCTTTAGTATCGTTTCAAGTCTTTTGTCAACGTATTGTCTAATGTTATCTTTTGTTCTCCTCCACTTACATAAAAAAATTTCCTTTGAACTGATCCAGTGATGATTATGAGGGATGACGAAAATGAATATATTTAGATGCATAACCTTCGTATCCTGTCTTACATTTATCGTACTATCTAGAGATAAACGATAATCCCAACAATTGACCTGTAAGGAAAGCACATACACAGCTTAAATAAAGAAATAAAGAGGAAAATAGATTAGAAATTATTGCTAAGATAAAATAGAACATTTCTTTCCATTCTTCTTCTTCTTCTTTTATAACTTAATCTTTCCTTAATATACCAAGAAAATAATCTTGCAGCACCTTTAATTTTTGATGTTACTTGTGTTGATGAATTAGCTTAGTGCTAATGATAGTACCCAAGATTCCTGTTGCCATGGCTGGAATAACTATTAAAGGATATACCTCATCAATCATTTTAAAATATATTGAACTAGTAAGGCTTGGCCAAACTGTCTGTGGATTCAATAAAACTTCATTGTATGTATGGGTTATCAAAGGATAATAGAGCATAAGGAACGTTGATCCAAGTATGGCACCTGCTACATAATTAACTATTTTTGTCTTTGGTATCGATAACTTTGACAATATTATATCCACTGCTACAATTGGAATAATATTTAGGATGTAAAATGGAATAGTTGGAGTCAAATGTTCATTTGTAAGTATGGCAGTAGATAAGTTAATGATAATAAAGATTGCACCAGTAATGGATAGTATACCAAACATACCTTTTGTTCTTCCACTTCTGACAGAAAGTTCAAATGAAGAAAACAAGATAAAAGACACTATAAATGGAAAGGCCAGTGTTGCAATGATTGCGGCTAGAGTAGGATCAGGATTAAATTTAAAGTATTCTGTATCTGAAAATGGTAATGACACCATGTGAATTAGCCCAGAAACTATGATCCATACCGGAATAATTCCAATAACTATAAGAATTGGAGATACTGCATGACTTTTATTATTATTCTGATCATTATTGTTTGATAGCATTCCTAATAGAGCTCCGATACTACTTATTGCCATACCAATTGTAAGTACTGAATGTGAAGGACTTAGCAGCCCATCTAAGCCAAAAGCAGAATGCCAAGCAAAGTCAAAAGGCCCTGCCGAAACTAACATAACAGCTCCTATGATAACTAACTTCATAGGTAAAGGTAAATGTATTAACTTATTGATATAGTGATGATCATTATTGCTAATAGTAGAAGAACTGCGATAATAACGTAACATAATTATCGATCCCGAAATGACTATAGCCACTCCTAAATATAATCCAGCATGGGGAGGAGAAAAGAATGTTTCAGGTCTATTTAGAAGATGATTTGTAATATCCCAACTTCCAGAGCTTGCAGATAGTAAAACACCAAGGCTTACTAAAATATAACCAGTAATAGGGTTTCTTTTGGCCTTTTCATTAAAATGCAGCATGAGTTGTACAGTGGATGTAATATTGCTGGTACCTCTACTACTGTCTCTTCTAAAGAATGCTTTAAAATTATTATTCATGATATATACTATTGCCTCTAATGACTATATATTCATCTACTTCTAATATAATGTTTTAATCTCTTACATTTACAGAATATACCTCTACAAATTCTTCTTGATGGTCTTTGATTCCTGTTTGAGGATAATGCGAAATTTCATTATTATGGGGTAATGATACTGCCTTGATAAATATCACGAACCTCCCTATATTAAGCGGTTTTATTTCTATCTCTGCTTGATAAATGGCATCTGTTTTCCATGGTCTGCTATAAAACTCGATAAAAGGATATTTTGCAGTAGTAGCCTTAGATAACCCTGAATATTTGGAGCCTATTTCTTCTCCTGTTTTAACAAATTCTGGTTTTTGATTAAAATTATGGTTCTTTATTGTTATAATATCACTATTATCTATACTTGTTAGATTAGGGAAGGATATCGAAACTATCTGAATATCAGCTGTATCTCCTTGATTATTGCTTGTTACTTTTATATTGAATGGTTTTCCAAGTGGAACTTCTGATGCGGACATCTGGACATTGGTTATAATAGGAACTGCTTTTGACATAAAGGGTTTTGATATATAAAAGGCTGGAAAAAAGTATAATGAAATAGAAAAATAGACTGTTAATGAAGCTGCAATCAATATACCCAGTAAGACAGTATTTTTTCTACTTCTGGTAAAATTCTTGCTGCTGTGTTTTATTTCTAATCAAGAAAGTAGAAGTATATAGTACTATTTATTGTGTTTAATTTAATATTGGAAATTGTAGTTATTTTATACTTTGCCTCTTCTTATTTTTATGCTATCCTGCATAATTAATATCACGATTACTATAATGCAGATAATGCCTTTATTACCAAGGTTCAAATCCTATTGAATCTGCATTAATTCTGTTTCGTTATTTGGACCCAGTCATTATAAGACAATGACAATATATAGTTGGCTGCAACAAATACTGACGAAAAAATTTCACTATTCTCTTGTCTCTATACATTGAATCTCAGAATTAAGAAAGATAAATTGTCGTAGACATAAATAATGATTTCCTAAACTTTCCAATTATAAAAAGCATAATACTACTATATGGTTTCCACCATTTTGAGTTGTATATGTATTTCATGGCTTGTAACGACATCAAAAAACTACTAGTTACCAAGGTTGCAAATATATAGTGCCATATGTACTTAGTATATTAGCAAACAACAAGACCGAAGGATATAAGTTATAATTATCTAAAATAGGATCATTTTATGTGTTAGAACAAAGCCTTATTATTTACTTTGGCATTAATAGAAATGTATATTGATGAAGATCCGTAATTCTCCTAAGAAAAAAGCTGAATTGGATAAGAATGAACCTTTTCATATAGGTCTTACAATTGCCAAATTGCTAACATCATCATGGAGTTCCCAACAAAATCCACCTAAAATTCACTTTTTTAATAGGAGAATTCATCATGGTGAGATTGGAGCTTTGTTAGGATTATCAATTCTTTGCACAAAATACCCAATACCTGCTGGAATTCTCGCAGGGATAGGATCTGGTCTGGCAAAAGATGATCATGCTGATATTAAAGAATGGTTCACATTTAAGAAAAAGAAATAGATAATATGCACTATATATGGCGCAGGTATGTTTAGCATCTGGTTTTGCAGACAACATATGCCTAATTACCAAGGAAAGATAGATTGGTTAAAGTAACTGAAATAATTTTACTTTAATATAGTTACTACGATGTTAAGTAAGAGATATTGCAAAAGATATTGATAAGAGTATTTTCTTTTTTGATAAAGTAGCTTTAACATTTTCTTTCAGGATTTGCTTTAGCTGTGAATAGCTCTCTTCATTATTCTCGTTATTTAAAATATCTATCATAAACTTTTCTATCTATGCTTTTGATCATGTATCTTTGGTGCATATGTTAAAGATTGAATTAGATTTATCATTACTCGCTGACCCTTTCATTAGGCTTCACTTTGGCTCTTGCTACATCAAATAGGTATTTGTTTCTACTTATCTAAACACCTTAGGATAATAAAAGAAAGAATGTCGATATGCTTATTTTTGCTCCAATACTATAAATATTTATTATTTTTATATGTATATCGTGCTAAAAACTATAGGCAGCTTTGGAAGTTTATTTTCAATTATTATTATTGATGCATTTATAACTATTGTAATTGAGTTTTCTTTACCAATTATGACCTTTGGCCAGTCATTAGATATTCAACAACCACAACAAAAAGATAGTAATAATAATAACAAAGTAGTAATTCTAACTTTTGGCAATGCACCGAAAAGTCAATATACCTATGCCAAACCAATTTTGGACACATATGGATTTAAGGCTAGTTTCTTTGTGGTATGCGATTGGATAGATTCGGATAAAGATAACTCACATATGACATGGCAGGATATAGAGGCATTGTATAAGGATGGACATGATATACAAGCAAAGTCTTTGAACCATGAAGATCTGACAAAGCTCTCCACTAGCGACTTGGATTTTGAGGTAGGAGAATCAAAGAAATGCTTAGCTGATCACAATATTAATTCCAGAGTTTTTGGTACTCCCTATGGCAAAGGATGGGATAACTCAACTGTTATTGATACTATTGCTAAATATTATGATTTTGCTATTACTGGTTTTTCTAATCTAATGCACTTGAATTGTGATGGATGGGATAAGCAGGATGAGGAAGAGCAGGAATGGAACTACCAATCAAATATACAGACTGATTGTAGAACATATTTTGATGATGGTACATTAACTTATGCAAATAGGTACTCCATCAGAGAATGGAGCCATGATTCTGCAGATAAAAGGTACTTGGATAACGATCAGAGAACATTTGAAGAGTTTGTGAAAGTTGTCAATAGCCAAGACAATTTTAATAATAATAATGCAAATGGAATTATAAAGGCTGTTCCTATAATAGCATATCATGATCTAGATTATGGTGAGAGAATACCTGGAAGTACTGATGTGAATTTATTTGACGCAGAAATGAAATATTTGTACGATAATGCTTTCACAGTACTTACTATGGCAGACTTGGGATACGATGAAAATACGAACCAATTATATATAAAGCAGCTTGACCAATAAGGCAAACAGACTGAATGACCAAGATAGAGATAATGGAGAAGAGATATAGGATTAGAATTAGACAACAACAATATCCATCATGCTAGGCTTATAGCACAAGAAGAAGAATGAGAAGTGCAGAGATCCATATCCAACAACATCTGATAAAAGTAAGAGCACACTAATATTGGTTATTGTTACTGTTATTTGTTTACAAATATCAATATCTGGTATTGATTAAATATTATTTTAAGGATGCATGACAATAAAGCGATAGTAGCAATTGTTTTGTTCGGATTAGTAACAATGTTATTTTTATTATTATTTTTATTATTTTCAGTTACTACTGGTACCACTGCCACCATCAATCACCAAGAAGCATCAGCCTTCTTCCATGAAAAACTGTTTGGAGGAAGTAATGCCAAGCCTCAAACTACAACTGATGTTAAACCCACAAATACACCTATGACAACTACTACTACCGGCAGTTCCAAACAGACTGCAAGTCCAGACGATGATAATCTAAGAGGTTCAACTAAAAATGATGTCTTGGTAGGTCTTGCAGGTAACGATACAATTGCAGGACAAGCAGGTAATGATAATATTGATGGTTCTGAAGGAAATGATTACTTAATTGGTGGACCTGGAAATGATAGTCTTGCTGGTGGAGCAGGAATTGACGTAATTGAAGGTAATACGGGAAATGATAATATTGATGGTTCTGAAGGAAATGATTACTTAATTGGTGACCAAGGTGCAGATAATCTTAAAGGTGCAGCTGGCAATGATACTCTAATTGGTGGTCCAAGCGCTGATATTCTTACTGGTGGAGCAGGCCAGGATAACTTTATCTGTAACCAAGGAAATGATAAAGTTTTAGATTTTAATGCTACTGAAGGTGATAGTAGGACAATTGACTGTGAACCTGCTACTGCTACTAATAATAGTAATATAACAGGTGAATAAACGATTAATCTCATTAAGAATAGTTAATATGTAATAAATTACTATTCCCATCTTTAATATGATGAAAGATAAACTTATTAATTTTCAAGCATGTGTTATTCTTTTTGATTATCAATTTGCTCTTTGTCGTAAAAGTTAGATACATATTTTGAAATGTAGCAGTCGGTTAAGTTACTCTTTATGTAACACGTCAGACCTAATTGTTAATCTAATAGTCAGCTCTTCCATTATTTCTTTGAATTTATGATTACATGATATTGTGAGAAGATTTCAGACAAGACTCCATCTATTCTAAATTCTGTTTGCAGTATGTCTTGCAGACATATATCTTCATAAAGAGACAGATCACGGATCTATACTACGTAGTACAATAATGTTGAATAATATGTTTTGCAAATAGATCTAATGATCTAATATCAGGCAAATCTGGAAAATGTATAATAAAGTACCTAACACCTATGTCTATATACATTGATATTTCTTTTAATATCTTCTCAGGTGTTC
>DASQYF010000003.1:0-4102 GCA_035639375.1 Nitrososphaeraceae archaeon | reverse complement strand
CCTCGATGTGACGCTATTTATAGCCTATCAAGTTTTCCAATATTATCTAATGAATCATTCAAATTTGATTACACAGTAAATGCGGGATAGTATTACAATTTAGAAATGGAAACTAACCAATATAAAGACTGATTCATCATGCATATATCTCCAATATTCATTAGTAAAATTTTGAAGCTATATGGTCTATGGTAAACCATATAGCTACATGGTAATGAGCTGAATTTTCTGTCCGGTGGTTATCACAGTAACTACCATTTGTGAAATAAAAGGTAGGTCTGATGTGTATTTTGGCCTGGATATGAGTACAATGACTGCTTTTTTCAGCTGTTTATATCTAGACCTAAATCTAACTTAAGCATAACTCCTTTTGACAATAATTGCAGATACTATCCTAATACTCAACCAGGATACCTAAACAGGGACAAAAACACAACTGCGGAATATCCCTAGCTAGATAGAATTTTTTTACTATATTAGTGATGATCTCTATGCTGCATTGATATTAGAAGAGGCTGAAAAGCTTTACAATAAGTTAACAACAGAATTAACAAATTGGAGTATAGCAGCAACTGCAACTATTAGGGAATCATCATTACCGTTACCAACACATAATAACAACAGAAACTAATTCATGAGGTTGACAATATGTGTTGAGAAGAAGAAGCTAGATACAATCGAACAGAAATGCGTAAAGTCCAAGATCTTCTTGTTTCACGGTATTGTCCTCCTCCTCAAGTTTCGTATGATAGCATAATGATTAAATTTCCTCTCTTTAAAAGCTTCAATTGTTTCTAGTCTCCATGTTTCCTTTCCATGACATTTAGGACATTATACTCAAATATTAACTACTAGAGAGTGATTGTATGTATGCGTGTATGATATATGTATGTATTCTGCAGTAATTGTGAGGATGCTTAGCAAATAAACAAGCAGCAGATCTGGGAACGCCTGAATCTGTACTGCTGTTATTCATTGTCTTTTGGATATATCATTTTGATTTATCTTGATATTTATGCACATGATAATACTCAGGATATGCCTCCTCATTTAATTTCTCTACAGATTCTCCTGTAGGCAATGGAGCATTTTTGTCGACATGGAATTTGAATATCTCTGGAAAATCCATATCTAATATTACATTTCTACCCGCTGCAATGATGTGAGATTTTGGGATGTCAAACCTATAATTAGACTGACCGAATACTACTATTTTGTCATCTGTTTCTTTCATTACATGACCTACATCGTCTTCGTTCTTGGCTCTAACTCCTTTATTAAATAGGGATTTGGGATACTCTTTTTCATATGCTGCAAGGTCTATATGGCTTGCAGCCGAGCTCCAAGGGTCTTGACGACTTGTTGGAAGTGGCTCTTTACGACTAACTTTGTATTTTTTGACTATATCATATATTTTGAGACCAATAAGAACATTACCACCTACTTGCTGGACTTCAGAAATTGGTATGTCAAATCTCTCATCTCCTCCTCCAAATACTATAATCTTGTCAGGAGTTTCTCTTACAACATATCCTATATCAGGAGAATCAAGAGCTTTTACGCCTCTGTTGAAATACTTGCCTGACGTCATTATATATCTTTTTATAATTGAGATGCTAATATACTTTTTAAATTCATTAATCCAATTCACAGAATTAAGATCAAGATCGCAGATATACGTTTGCATAAAGTCGGTGGAGGTAACAACATTAATATTAAATGCTCCAAACAAAGCATCATTACGTACTACTATTCCTATGTTTATTGTAAAGCAATGGGGATTAAAAGCAGATGATAAATTAGATTGGTCATTATAGAAGCAAGAAAGAATGAAATCACTATAGTTCTTAGAATGGCAGAAAGTAAGAATAAGAAGAAGTGAGAACGAAATCTCTTAGACGGTTGCAATGTCAAATAATGCTGTACGGTTAAAATTACAGCTATTCACTATAGGATATGTGAGTGAGAACCAAGATTTAGAGGAAAAGAAATTGTTAGGATCAGGTGGCTATGCTCTTGCAAAACTAACAGAACAAGAAGAAATCAAAGCAAGCCTTGGGGTCCTCACATATTCTTAGGAAATGTAGGAAGATTAAATGAGGATAGATTTTCAAATATTATTGTAAGAGATGTGAAAAGGAATATACTCATTCACCAGTAATAAGTTACGAAAATCCAAATGAAGAACTAGGTGAAGATGTTATTCTTATTGGGAAAAGAGAATATAGATGCAGGACCTGCAATAACCTAATAGCGCTTTATCGTAAATTCAATAAATAGTAAAAAAGCTAATTTGCTTTGAATATACTGAATCTTAAACCAAGAAGTAATAATAGATACATAATAAAAATGATTTATTATTGTATATAACTATCGGTTCAAACTTCCTTAGTACTACAATACGTTACTTTATATCGGTAACAATATAAATAACAAATATTACTTCAACCTATTTATGTATAGGTTTCAAGCAGATAAGTTCCTATGGGTAGTTATTAGAGAGTATTTACTATCATTTTAATGATTGGTTAACAGATAATCATTAGTATGGTTAAGTTAGCATGTGAAACAAACTCGTCTTAATTAAATATCGATTTAAGGAGTATTTTCAAAGTTAAGAAAACAATCATATAATAAATAAATATTATTAAAATAAGCAAGACACATAATGGCAATCAATAAGGAGATAAAGAGCCTTGGTATGCCTTGGGAGAAAGAATATGGTTACTCCCAGGCGGTGAAAGTTAGAGACACTATCTATCTATCTGGACAGGTAAGTCATGACGACAGTGGAAATATCGTCGGTCTCAGAGATATGGAGGCTCAGATGCGGCAGGCATATACCAACATCCAGAAGGTGCTCGCACAGTATGGGGCAACGATCGACAATGTAGTAGATGAAGTACTCTTCGTGACAGATATGGATGCGGCCTTCGCAGCTGCGGTCAAGTGCAGGGCAGAGATCTTTTCCGGTACTCCCGTTGTGGCAAGCACCATTGTGCAAATTCAACGTCTTGCATTCCCTGATCTTATGATCGAGATTAGGTGTGTAGCCAAGTTGTAGAATCCTCTTTGTAAAGCAAAACGTAGGTATGAAAATTGCGAGCAGCTAAGATGTAAGTTAACATTGGTAAGTAATATTCCTTATAGCAAAATGAAATAATACTACTGATAGTGCATGTACGAGGCCTTAATTCAACAGGTAATGGAATGGCAAGAAGCTGCAGTCTTTATACCATTAGGATTTGGATTGGCTGTAAATCTAGCATATGTTATTATCTCAGCAGCATGACACAGAAAAAGGAAATAATAGTAAAAGAGATAGCTGTTTGCTGTTATTGAAGTAAAATGATAATAAAAAACAACAAGAGAGCAAGGTAAACCAACACCAATGAGTTTCACATATATCATCTTTCAATATCAAAAATGAAATCCAATGAATTATAGTTTAAATCAAACTCTACTTTATTTAATCCAAATTCAAACAAAATCTATATAGTTCTGCAATATAAAGAGACCAATTCTTCCTCATATCATGTTGTATTACATACGAATGTTCGGTATAATTGACTTCATGTCTATATGAGTAGCCTGATATTTAAATCCATGTTTAGATCACATTAGAGCCGATTCAATATAGTATTCATTTCTTAGTAGCAGTACAAAATCTTTGGTTTCATTCTTCGCTATATATTCTGCAATGGAAGATATCTCTTTCTCTTGGAGTCCGTTTATGAGGTTACTTAGCAATCCTCTCCTTACAGTAACAAATCCAGCTTTTGCTGCATTAGAATGCCAATCAATATGCCTTCTTATGATATGGCCTACTAATGTATTGACACTGATATCTTTTTGCTCTGCTTCATGATGCAGTTTATTTAAGATAGTGTTATCTAATCTAAAGGTGATACTTTCACTTTGAGGTTGATGATGATGTTTTGAGTCGTTCTTTTCTGTAATATTCATAATTTAGACTCAAATGTGATACAACCTCGGGTCGAATAAATCATTTCCCGCTAATACAACAACCTAAGTTCATAATTAATTTCAAGGATTATAAACAGAATAGATTTCTATTTGACTTGAAATGGACTAAGTTTCA
>DASQYF010000002.1:0-3583 GCA_035639375.1 Nitrososphaeraceae archaeon | reverse complement strand
TCGGATGCTGACACTCAGACTGATAAAGTGATCGATAGATGTAATATGCTGTCCAATCCTGCGACTGAAGTTCTTACTTCAATTCATCAACCAAACCTCTTCGCATATAGCGGTGTATTCAAAAAGATAGTTTTATCTCAGACCATCAAGAGGACTGTGGAAGAACAAAATAGCAAAAAAAAAATCATTGACTTATTTCTAATTGTCGATCATGATTTTATGGACGATATGTGGATCCATGTTGCGCAACTTCCAAGCATACACCATTCTAACGGAATACTTGAACTTAGATTGCCTATTAGTAATTCAAATAGATGGAGAACTGTATCGCAGATGCCCTTACCTAACCCCACAATATTACACTACTGGCGAAGGCAGATAAATTCATGGATTAAAACTTCCATCTCGCGCTCCAAGAATATCGATAAAACAGCATTGATGAATAATCTTGAGGATTTCTGGCGCCAGGTCGAAAGCGCATATGGTAAAGCGAAAACATATTCAGATTTTAATTCTTTCTTGATGTCTCAAATAGTCAATAATATTTGGAAATATGATACATTGTTTGTTAGGCTCTCCAGCTTATCTTCAGTTTTTAAAGAAGGCTTTAAATTCCTAATTTCTGATTTTAATACTTATTCAAATTGTCTTAGAAAAGCGGAAACTACTTTTATACGTCGTGGCATACAAACAGGGGTTAGTTCAACCTCCTATCTGTATGCCCCTTTATGGTTACATTGCATATGCGGCAGTAAGGCTTCCGTAAAAATCAAAAGAGATGGAGGGCAATTAGAACTTAATGGCATATGTATGTCATGCAAGAAGGACCTTCACCTAAATATTGGCTATAAGAGTCAACTTGATTTATCAGATGAAATTGTTCAAAATCTTTCTCCTCGAGCAATTCCAATACTATTGCTTCTTTGTAGAGATCTAGGAGTAACCAACTTTGTTTCTGGTACCGGAGGCAGCATGGATTACACAATAGTTGCCAGCATAGTATTTAGAGAATTAGGTATTGATATGCCACATGTCCTTGTCTGGCCTTCTAATGATATTTACACCGGTATCGGTCAATCGGAAGCAATGAACGTTTTAAAAATAACAGAACGGTCTCATGTTTTGAGATATCTAGAAAAACTTAAACTCCAAAATGCTGAATACGAGAACAAGATAAAGCCCTTCATCGTCGAAAGAACACGTAAAATTAAAGAACATGAACCTATCGATGAGCTTCTCTCTAATTTATTCAATCTTAAAGAAGCACAACGTACAATTCGTCAGAATATTAAGATCACAGAAAAAGTAAATAATGCTCTAGTTTTAAAACCATGTTTTATAGATTATGCTGTGAATTTTGGGATGAGGCGGACAGAACAACTTTGGCGTGAAAATCTTTTAAACAACAAAAATTTGTTCTCGCCAGTTATTATACCCTAATCTGAACTATGATGATATTAATAACAATATGTTAGTAAATATAAAGTCAAAAGAAAATACTGATAATAATGCAATGAATCCCAGCGTATTAGTCACTGCAGCAGGAAGCATAGTAGCACAGGGAATTATTAAATCTTTAAAACTAGCAAATCAGGCGGGCAAGCCCGTGAAGTACAGAATTATTGCAACTGACATGAGTCTTCAGGCAGCGGGTCTTTACAGATGTGACAAGGGTCTTTTAGTGCCTCCATCTTCATCGTCAGATTATATAGATGCAGTTATAAAAATAATCAAAGAGGAAAACATTCAAGCTATCTATATAGGCTCCGATCAGGAATTGCTACTAATCGGTAATGCAGCAGAATGTATTGAACGCGAAACAGAAGCTAAAGTATTGAGTAATCCATTAGAAGTCGTATATATTGCCAGAGATAAATGGAAGACGTTTGAATTTCTAAAGGCCAATAACATCCCTTGCGCCTTATCCTCTTTGCCAGAAGACAGTGATAACTTTATTCACAACGTCGGCTTTCCAATGGTTGTAAAGCCAAGAGAGGGCTATGGTTCATTGCATTTTTACATAGTAAACAATTTTGAAGAATTAAACTATGCAATATCTAGAATCAGAAAAGTAGGATGGAATCCAATACTTCAAGAATACTTGGATGGCGATGACGTAGAATTCACTTCTGGCGTCACTGTGGACAGACTCGGAAAATATGTGATGTCATCAATTTCTATTCAAAAGGTAGTAAAAAATGGTCAAACATACAAGGCCTTTATAGATAATTTCAAAAAAATCAGAAGTTCATCGGAAGAAACTGCTCTTAAATTGGGGGCTAGAGGGGCTATTAACATCCAATCAAAACTCCAAGGAGAAGAGCCAAAAATATTTGAAATTAATCCACGATTTTCAGCAACTGCTCCTATGCGATCCGTTGCTGGAATAAATGAGCCAGATATTGTATTTCGTAACCATGTCTTGGGAGAAGAAATCAAAATTGACCGGTATGAAAGATTATTCTGCATGAGATATTGGAATGAAGTTTTTGTTAACTATTCTACTTATGAGAAAGCTTTAAAGGTAGGTAGGATAAATGGCAGTAATTCGTTTATACATAATTATTTTTAAGAAGGATATAGTGACAGCTGAGGCATCTTAAATTAAAAGACTATATTTCGGTAACCTGATAGGTACTGTACAACAGAATTTTGGCTGGCTTCCAACTAACCTAGCGTAATATAGTGGAAATTTACTACCATTTAGTAGCTTTAACTACTTCAAAAGCTTCCGCATATTTTACATTCATTTGATAACCTCTATAAGAACATCTTCCAACCACTGCGTCGATCCAAAGATTACCACAACGATTATTTTTTTGTGAATGAAAGCACTCTAATGCATTTGATTTCATCTCTAAAGTTTGCGTTATATCGATATAGAGTTGAGGCCTAAAGGCATTCTCTGTTAATCCACCAGGAATAGTTGTTTCGTACATAAAAAGATTATTACAATCTCGTGATGCTGCTATTACAGCTTTAGTGAGTGCTTGATGATCCTGATGTGAATCGCCTATCCATTGGGTAAAAACTGCTGCCGGTTGATGCTTCTGAATTATTTGGTCTATCATAGTGACGAATTTTCGTCCAATAGTTATCTCATCTGGAGATAAATCTAAAAATTGTGGACTTTTACACCCCAATGTCTTTGCAGACATAGTAGCTTCTATTCTACGCTGTTCCTTAGTATCTGTTTTGACAAAATTAGGAAGGGTGGCTATTATCATATTAACGTCATAGTCCATCCGAGCGAGTTTGGCTAGTGTCCCACCCATACCTATCTCTAAGTCATCTGGATGTGCTCCAAATGCCACGACAGCTTGATTTTTGCTCATTTCGACTTTACTGCTTTATTATTTATTTACCTTCTCATTTCCTGATACACATAGAAAGACAATATTAAATCTGCTTCTCTGTTCCTTTTATTTGTCTAGCTTCTCTGTATCGTCTATAATCTTGATCTACTTCAATTGCTGCTTGGAGTATCTTACTTTTAATAGACTTTGATGATTGCAAGAACATTTTAGTATCCTTTGGTAGACAATGCCCCCCAATTCCTTCTCTTGGTTCAAGAATATGTACA
>DASQYF010000001.1:0-4947 GCA_035639375.1 Nitrososphaeraceae archaeon | reverse complement strand
AGAACTAATTCATCATATTGACGATGAGTAGCGCCGAAGATTGCACAATAATATATGTTATAAGAGTTCTGTCTATCTAATAGATAGAATTTTCTTTGTGAGCATCATTATTAGATATGGTATAGTAATTAAATTATTTATGTAATGATTGGATTATTCTCAGCTGGGTTAGTATATCTTTGATATCATAGAATATATCATTAACTGAAATAACTTTAGTAGATATCAGAAGATTCTATCATATATAACTTTCAAATGCAAGTGATTTCAGCAATGTAACAAATTTGGCAAAATATCAAAGATAATATCGAAGATAAAAGTAATAGCTTTTTTAATTATATATTACACATGATCTAATTAGTTATAATATGGCACGTAAGCAAAAAAGCAGATCAAGTTCCAAGGCCAAAAACAGAAGTGGAACCAATAATAAATCACGTATCAGTACTACTACTTCCTCTTCCTCATCTAAAAATACAAGAAACATTGGAAGAAGTGTTAAACGTTCATCATCTCGAAAGAAGCAAATTTCTCTTAATGAAAAATTAGGACTATATTTGAATGATGCATTATCAATGGAAAATGCTTCAATACAAAGATTACAATCGCGTATAAAGCAAACAAGATTGCAGGATGCAAAACAACAACTACAACATCACTTAGAGGAGACAAAAGAACAACAAAAGAGATTAAGACAATTAATATCTAATCTTGGTGGAAGGCCAACAAAAGACAAGGCTCGCTTGCCTATACTGTCTCCACCTAAATCTCTAATGAATATCCTAAGAAGTCACATGACTAGTGCGGAGGCTGAGCTAAACGGAGCAAAAGAGGACGCAGTAGTAGAAAATGCTGAAATTGTGTTTTATGATATGCTTACTCATCTTCTACAGAAAACTGCTATAGATGGAGAAGCAGTATCTGTCTTGACACAGAGCCTTTATGAGGAAAAGTCTATGGCTGAATGGATAAGGTCCAATACACCTATCATGCTTACTCAGGTATGGCCAGATATTGAAGCGTCTGTTAGCAAGCAATAAAAGGATAGATAAAAGAGCATAACACTAGGTGGATATGTGGAAAGTCTCAGGTGATCATAATTAGTACCAAATGATAAACGCTCAAGAAGATCCACAAGCAACAATATTAATAATATTCTCTACCCTCAATTCATCCCTGCTTTTGCAAAGATCTCGAAAGATGCTAGAAAAAGTAAAGAAAATAAATATTCCCGTATGCATTAGAACCAGCCTATACCATTGCTTATGTTTTTGTTATACATATGCTCTGATGAAATAGATGGATATCTTGCTGCTCAATTGAATTCGATCTCCATCGCTATATTATAAAAAGGAATTTTTTTCAAGCTTTTTGATAAAGCTTAACTAGTATGCATCTTTGCAGCAAGGAGTTGAATATTTATCTTTGAAATCTCTAGTCTGACCTACCTTAGCATAGCTATTCTTTACTTTTCTACCTTTACTCGATCTAAGTTGTAGTTTATCCAAAAGATCCAAATCCCTGACACGTGTCTTTATAAACTTAAGGAGATATTGTGCTTTGATTCATAGAGATCGTGACTCCTGTGAATTCTTAGATTCGCTTGGTGAATGTTCCAAATATTACCAAGCGAATCTTGATTATTCGTTGCAATCTAATGAGCATTTCATCTAGTACTTTAAATTTTCTTGAACATTCAAAATACAAAGTCTTATCACTTATTATCCGTTCGCCTGATTCAACCATTTTCATACGATTAACTTTTATCAGTGACTAATTAGGCGCGTTCATCGTCATGTCAAAATATGGCTCTTCCTACAGGAGTTTATAAAGAAACATCTTCTTTCGATAGAGAAAATAACGTTAATAGTTAAAATATATTTGCCTATAATAATAGATGTGAATAAAGATATCAAAAATGCTATAGATTATCATGAAGCAACAAAACATTCCGAAATTAGCATAATGACTTCAAGACACTACTTAGATTTAGATAACCGACCTCTACCATTCAAGACATATATTGATTTATCCTCGTGTCCTCTTCCGTTAGATTTTCCTCAACCTGCACTAAATGCTATCGCCTCTATTAGTAGAATCTATCCACAATCATCTGAAACTACAACTACTGATAATGTTACAGCAGAGTTAGATATCAAAAGCGTTGCGGAGATCTTATTCTTTTCAGGAGGTATAACGAGGGAGATCAAGTATCCTTTTAGCACTTATTATATGCGAGCTGCCTCAGCAACTGGCGCACTGTATCCTATTGAATTCTATATTATTTGCCAAGACCTGGTAGATTTGAAAGCAGGAGTTTATCATTTTGGTCCAGCAGACTTTAGTCTTAATCAGATTCGTACGGGAGATTATAGACGCGAGTTGGCAGCAGCTGCAGGAGATAATGTAGATATAGCTACTGCACCAATCACTATAGTATTTACTTCAATTGCTTGGAGAAATGCATGGAAATATCAAGCTCGTTCGTATCGTCATTGGTTTTGGGACTCTGGTGTCATAGCTGCTAATCTGCTTGCAACGACCGTTTCTATGGGACTTTCTACTCGTTTAATAACTGGTTTTGTAGACAATAAAGTCAGTCGCTTGCTATGCTTAGAAGATCAACGAGAAGCGGCAGTAGCAATGGCTGCTATTGGCATAGGATTGTCAAAAATTACTCTACCAAAAGATGACAAAGAAATTCCATATTTACCTATTCCAAAGCTTCGCCCTTTATCAAAAAAAGGCGAAATAGAATATCCTGAAATTTGGAGGCTAAATGATGCTTCAAAGCTTTTTAGTAAAGAAGAGGTAAAGGAGTGGATTAATAACAATAATAGTGATCCTTCAACAGTACCTTCCAATAAACACAGTTCTGCTATGGCACACACCTTGGATAGACAAACGATATTAAGAGAACAATATAATTCGTCAACTGTTGCTAGTTTGGCTGAAGTCATTTTAAGACGAGGTTCATCCCGTAGGTTTGCTAGGAGTTCAGTCTCATTTTCTATTCTGTCCAATATACTTTATAGTTCAACTATTGGAGTACCACTTGATATTTTTAAAGAAGATGGGGATAGTTTGATCGATATTTATCTTATAGCTAATAATATTGATGGCTTGAGTCCGGGAGCATATTTCTTCGATCGCAAGGCCTGCTATTTAGAAGAACTCAAAAGAAATGTATCAAGAAATATCTCTGGATATCTTTGTTTAGGACAATCGCTTTTTAGTGATGCAAGTGCT
Organism: Nitrososphaeraceae archaeon; assembly: GCA_035639375.1. Taxonomy (GTDB): domain Archaea; phylum Thermoproteota; class Nitrososphaeria; order Nitrososphaerales; family Nitrososphaeraceae; genus JAJNBK01. The sequence goes on along the minus strand of DASQYF010000001.1, from coordinate 1,698 downwards.
GTATTGTTTTTAATGACCGATCTACAATCTGTTCTAAAATCATTGGGCAATAGAGGTTATAGAGTCTCTCAATTTGAAGCAGGAGTAATAGCAGGAAAGATTTATCTTGCTGCTTATGCGCATGGAATTGGTGCTTCTGGTTCTACATTCTTTGATGATGCAGTGACAGAATTTTTTTCTCCACACGCAAAATGTAAGAGTACTATGATTGCAATAGGCGTCGGAGTTCCCGCATATAAGGCTATACCAGGAAAAATCTTGTCACCTAGACTAACCAAACAGCAGCTTTTAGTAGAAAACATATGAATGAAAAAATTTATTATTATTATTATTATTTTCTATCCATTCATAGCTCTGTCCATCTAACAATAAATCTTTAGCTCAGGACTCACCATTTTTTATATTGCCATCAGATTGAAAAAAATAAACGTCTCCCTGAAGTATGGTACCTGAATTCAATATAGACGAAAGCATTAATAAAATCTTGAAATGATATCTATATGCCTATATAGATACATACGGATTTGTATCGTACGAGAAGGGAAGAGTATGTTACTCTTCTTACTCGTTTTTGCGTTTAAAGAAAGAAATGCATGTTCATAAAAGATTCTTCTGAGTGCTTTGGTATAAAATATCGAAAGTACCATCTTTACCTTAAGAAATAAGGATTATACGTATCCTAAAGCTTGTAAATTCTTTTTGAAATAGAGATACTGTCTATTGATTATATGATACATAAGCACCGTAAAAAGAACAATTCACAGTATATAAAAAAACACAGGAAACTGCACACCATCTAATGACTATTCTCCTTGCCAGAACGAAGGAACTGTAAACAGGAACATGCAATACATTGGTTCAATTTGCTTATTGTCATGTATGATGAAATTATTTTCAGAAAATAGTCATTGAAGAAGCCGTTGATTCAAATATAGAGTAAAAGTGGTATTAGCTGCCCAGCGAAAATACAATACTTATTTGCGTAGTGACTTCTTGTTCACCTGTTATAATAGGAGTAGATGCTATGCTAGATTCTGCCCCTGCAGCCAAGGATTTCTGAGATAAATAAGGCTGTAGAACAGGAGGAGGTAGTTCAAATCCATCAAGATTGATTGACCTAACTCCGATTACTTTCAATCCAAGTATAGAAGCTGCAATTTCAGCTTTAGATTTTGCGTTGTTGATTGCATCTTTTAATAGATTATTCTTTATGTCATTTAATATTTTATCAGATACGCTGAAATAGATATTATCAACTCTATTAGCTCCAGTTGATACTGCAAGGTCTATCCAAGTTGATATCTTATTTATATTTGAGCTTTCTATCTGTATTGAATTAGTTGTTGTATATCCTGTAATGTTTCCTATGGTACCGGATTCTGAATAGTTATAGTTAGGAGTGATAATAAATGACGAAGTAGTGGTCTCGTTTTGTTGAACCCCAGCTTCTTTTAATACATTAAGAAGCTTATTTACTACTTCTGAATTTGACATCAGAGATGAGCTTGCTGTTGCGTTAGCCGTTTCAACACCAAAAGAAACGGTAGCTCTATCAGGTTTAATTTTCATAGTTGCTATCCCAGTAACTGATAATGTGCTATTGTTCTGTAGAGGTTGAGCATATCCATCAGGACTATCCGGTACATAGATCACCACTCCAAATACTAAAATACATATGCAAGCAGCAAGAACTTTAAT